>CAKOLP010000054.1 GCA_934096025.1 uncultured Bacilli bacterium | reverse complement strand
CTATTACGAAGCCTCTATTACGAAGCCTCTATTACGAAGCCTCTATTACGAAGCCTCTATTCTATAAAATTTTATCATTATTTATTATTTATTGTAAATACTTTTTCGACAAAAATTTCCAAAATTTGCCAAAATATAATTTGTACTTATTTTTTATCAACTGAAGCACTATAAATTTCTGCTATTGTATTATCAAGCACTGTATTAAATTCTTCATCGCTTTGATTAACATTTAATCCCTCCAACAAAGCTCTTGAAAAACTGGCAATCATTTTCTTATTTTCTTTTAATTTTTCACAAGCAATACTTCTTTCATAACCACCTGATAAAGCTACAACTCTTAACACATTTTTATATCTTAATAAATCATTATAATAATTATTTACATCTGGTAAAGTAAACTTAAATATTACATAATCTTCTTTTTTCATTTTAACTAAATTTTTAATTATTTCATTTCTTAAAAAAGATTCTATTTGTTTTTTATTCGGAGCATCAATTGAAACCTCAGGTTCTATAATAGGTATTAATCCTTTAGCAATAATACTTTTAGCTAACTTAAATTGTTGTTCAACAAGCTTTTTAATTCCATACTCATTATATTCATGAATTACAGACCTCATCTTTGTTCCCACAACACCTTTACTTAAAGCCTCATCTAAAATACTATCTAATAAAGGAATATCTTTAAATAATTGTACTCCATCACTTTCTTCAGCAAGTCCCACATCTATTTTCAAAAAAGAAACTATTCCTTTTTCTTCTAAGAGATACTTCACAGTATCTCTATTATCAATCAAATTATTCATAGTATGCTTAAACAAAATAGCCCCAATAATCCTTTCATCAAAAGCTTCAGCTTCAATAATTCTTTTTCTCATTTCATGAATAAGTTTAAACATTTCTTCATCGTCTTTAACTTCACTTATTCCATATCTTTCCAATGTTTTTCTACTACTTCCCCCACTTTGGTCTAAAGCAGCAATAAAACCTTTCTTATTTCTTAATATATCAACTATTTCCATTTTTTCTCTCCTTTTTAATTAATTTTGCATGCATAACAACCCTACCATCATCATTAGAACAAGTAGACAAAGTAAGTATCTTATCTTCCTCATGAAGTACTGCATCAAAAGTATAAACACTTCTATCTTTTAACATATTTAAAAAATTTAAAAATTCTTCATTACTATTAAAATCAATTTGTAAATAATCACTTGTAGTAGGTATTTTATAAATACTAAATACTTGCCATAAAGTATTCTCATATTCAGTAGATAACTTTACGATATGATTATCCAAATTTTGATACCAAGAACTTTTCATAATATTTTTTAAAGAACCAAACATCGTTCCATTAACTCTACCATGAGCATAAATAATAGTATTTTTAGAGAACTCTTGTATATTATTTCTATAATCCATAAATACCCAACCAGCAGAATTATATTTTTTATTAAAGTCTTTTTTTAAATAATCAGTATTATTACCCGTTTGAACAAAAGGATAATTAATATTTGTACCATTAACTTTAATCCAACCAACAACATCTTTATTATCTTTTTTTAATTTTTCAAAATCAACATCCATTAAACTCATTTTAATATAATCCCAATAAGGATTACTCTTAGCTATTTTCTGTGTTTTTTCTTCATTTACTATCTCAGTATTATCATTATCTTCAATTTCCACTATTTCAATATTTTGTTCTATTTGTTTTACTGTTTCTTCAGTAACTAAATTATCTCTATACCATAATGCTATATTAATACCAGAATATACTCCCATACCAATAAACAACACTATTAAGGCTAAAATTATTCTTTTTCTAATCTTTGCTTTTTTATTCATAACTATTAATTTTTAATACAACTTCCTTTTTTACTTCAAGAGGTCTATACTTTACTCCACACATATCTAATAATTTTTTTGAAGCAATAACACTATCAGTATCTTTATATTTATCACACAAATACACTACTTCTTTAATTCCCACTTGAACAATTGCTTTAGCACACT
Organism: uncultured Bacilli bacterium; assembly: GCA_934096025.1. Lineage (GTDB taxonomy): Bacteria > Bacillota_I > Bacilli_A > RF39 > UBA660 > Onthocola_B. The sequence continues at coordinate 4,476 of CAKOLP010000054.1, read as the reverse complement.
CATTACAAGGAAATAAATCTACATATATCCTAGCATTATTTAAGTCTTTCATATTACCACGAAAATTCAAAATAGCATTTAATTCTCCATGAACAACATAAAGATATTTTGTATCCAAAGCATTCCCCTCTCTATCCCAAGGAAAATAAGAATCAGAAAACCCATTCGGAGCGCCATTATATCCAACAGACAAAATACGATTATCTTCACTTACAACGCATGCTCCTACTTGCGTGTTTGGATCTTTACTTCTTAAAGCAGAAAGTTTGGCAACTCCCATAAAGTATTCATCCCAACTTAAATAATCCTTTCTATTTTTATTTATCTCTTTCAAAATACCACCATCCTATTAATATTTTAACAAATAAAATAATAATTGCAAATAAAAAAACACCATTAACTAATGGTATTATGTATTCTTGCTAACACTGGATCTTTTTTCTTATTACTAACTCTCTCATTTATAAACCAAGTAAGCATTAAATTATTCATCATTTTTACATATTTTTCAGGATAACTGCTTAAAACTAAATGAGCATCACTTTCTTCTAAAATTAAAACTTTAGATTGTTCCAAACCAGCTAAATAACCTCCCATTTCAGCCAAAAGAATAGCCTCATTTAAATCTAATTCCGAAAAATCATCTTTATCAATTACTCTTAAATTTCTAAACAAACAACTATAACCCTCATCATTATAATATTTAACCAAACTTCTTTTTAATTCCTCAAAATTAATCTCCATAATCCTATAAATTCTAGCATAAGCTAAAAACAGCCTTAAAAAATCATACTCCAAAAATAACTTTATATCTTCTTCTACACAAATATTTCTCATTTTCACAATCCTTTCCGTAATACTACTATACTACAATTACGTATTTTTTTCTATATAATTAAAGATAAACATTAAATAAAATTCAAAGTTCATATTTTTATCTGAACAAGAACTTTGAATTTTATTTAATGAGCAAAAAATTTGAGGTTGATATTATCACTGTTATTTTGTATAATGACTGTAAGGGTTACCTAAATGGGTAATGCCTACGGTTTATGGTATGACACTACACCTTAATGGCTAGTGTCTTTTTTTATTTTTCCAAAAATAAAAACTCCCATAGCAAGGAGCTTAATTTTTAATCTGGTGCTCACATTCGGACTTGAACCGAAACTTTCTCGCGAAAAATAGATTTTGAGTCTATCGTGTCTACCAATTTCACCATGTGAGCAAGCACAAATTAATTATAGCATATATTTTTAAAAAATGTACAAAAAAACAAAAATTTTTAAAAAATATTCGTTTTTTAATAAATAATTACTTCTTCTCCCAAAACATTGCCAAAAGTCTTATTTATTTCATTCACAAAATACTCAAGTTCATCTTTTTTTACTGTATAATCACAATAGTATAACATATCTCCGTTTAAATAAATTTCTCCAACTTTTTTATGAGAAGTTGTATATGTATTTTCACTCTTATCATTTGGACAACACTTAGAAGCAATTACATAATGTTTATCTTCTATACAATTATTTAATTTTTCCAAATCACTGTCATTTTTCACAATTTTATTATCTATTAAATATTTTAATATATTTACACAACATTCTTTATATGTTTGATAAGAAACACCATTAAATTTTGCTTTTATTTTAAATAATTTATTTTCTAATAATGATATAATATCTTTATCTTCAGAAATTTTACTTAAATTATAATAATAAATATTTAAGATATTCTTATATAATTCATAAAAATCCAAATAACCTTTTAAATTAGAATCCAATTGACTACTATCTTCAGCTTTAGAAACCGAATATTTATCTAAAATATCCATTAAAAGTTTTCCATATTTCAAATTTAAATTATGTGTTAATTTTTTACCATAACCAGTAATAGGAATAATCAATTCTTTATTCGATAAATTTGTAAAATCAAATAATTTACTAAAACTAGATAAATACGAATTTAAATCAATAATCTTAGGATTTTTAACATCACATTTATGACTACAAGGCTCAATTACATAATCAATCAATTCTTGATAATCAATACATATATACTTATCTCTTTCTTTAAATTTTGGGTCTTTTTCAAAAGATAAATAAACAAATATATATTTTGTACTATCATCCTTTAAATTAGAAAAATATTCATAATATCTTTTACATTGATCATCATGTTCTTTAGATTCAATTTTATTTTCTAAAATAATATTATAATTTGTATTATTAATTTTCAATTCTATTAATAAATCCAATTTATTTTTTTTATCAATAACTACTTGTGTTTTAACATTTACATTATCTATTTTAAGCTCACTTAATCTATCAATCTCTATTATTTTAGACTTACCTTTAACTATTAAAAGCTCAAGTAGATTTTTTAATGGATAAATATATAAACCATAAGGATTTTCTCGCATAAATAAAGACTTCAATATATTAGTATGTATATCTTCAAATCTAAAAAAATCCAATTGATCAAATATATTATATCCTATATAATAGTTTTCAAATTCTATCCATTCTTTACTATTTTTTAATTTTATTAACTCTTGAAAATTATTTTGCACAATAATCGCCTCAAACATATTATACAACACTTAAAATACATTAACAATAAAACCATTTAACATATTTAAAACTCCTTAATTATCCGTTAAAAAACCGTTATTTAAAAAATCTTTATTAGGAAACAAAACATCCTTATTTTTCAAATCCAAATCATTATCAATACAATATTCCAAATAATTCTTATATTCAAATATATCTCTAGTATCAAGTTTTTCTTTGTGATAATAACTATAAAACTCCTCAAAATTTACATACTTTAAAATAAACTTAAACTCCCAAACATTCTGTGCAATAAAATTTAATTTATTTATATTCCGAGTATTATATAATTGCAATGCTATTAATTGGTTATACTTAATATTTATCTCTTTCATAAATGAATAATAATCTTCTTTAATTCCAAATGTACTTTCAAAATCAGAATTATACACCAAATAATTACTATTCCACAAAGCTAGTTCAAATAATCCAAGTTCAAGTAGATAAGCATAAACATTATATGTAATAGGAAAAAGAATTAAACTACACAAATTACATTCTTTAACAATACCTAAATCTTTCAAAAACCATATATTACTGTCTTTATAAGCATTTATATTTTTTAACAAATCCAAATTATCAGTATATAAAAATTGATTTTTATTATAACTAAGCACAAAAAACTCATATAAATTAAAATCTTCATCACAATAATCATCATTCTCTACATTTGCAATTGCCTTTTTTACTTCTTTATAAGAATATGAATGATTAGTTTGACAATCAATTATTTTCTCATCTAAAATACAATATATTTTTTCAATATATATTTTCATATTATATGACTTTAATAAATACAAAAATACATTATTTTTTATATCAAAAACATAATAATAAACTTCTGTATTTTTATCAAATCGTTTAGCTTTATCCTTAATAAATTTAATAATACTTATAGGCATATCTATATTAGTCTTCCAAAAATCTATTTTTTCAGTGTTTATCATTTTAACATATTCCTCATTCATATTTAATACCACATTTATATTAAAACAATTCTATACTAACCTTTACTGGCAAATCCGATACATTATTAAATACTTCTACATAAACCTTATTATCCTTATTAAATAAATAAAATAAATTATCTAAGTTATTCAAAGTATTTTCATCTAAAAAGTCCCTTATAGCTAATTCATTATCAGTTTTACATAACAAACTAATAGCTATTATAGTAATATTATACTCTTTAACAAGTAAAAACAATTTATTTAAAATACAAGAATAAAAATCTTTTTTACAAACTACGTTATAATCACATTTTATTAATTCTATAAAATCTATTATAACTAAATCCAAACCAATATTAGATTGTTTTAATTGAATACATTTTTTTAGTATATCATCAACTGTTTTATCATCATCATATTCATAAACCAATACATTTTTATTTGAATAATCTATATTAAATAATTTATGCATTTTTTCAAAAAACATACCTTTAGATAACTCATAATTAAAATAAGCAATAGATTTATTATTTATATTACTATTAATAATATTTAACGCCAAAGTAGTTTTACCAACACCAGATTTTGCACATATTAAATTAAAACTTTTTGGTTTTATTCCCTCATTTAACAAATTATCTAGCTTATCAAATCCTGTTTTTATAATCTTATTCATTTATTACCTCTAAACTTAATTTTTCAAAAACACTTTTTATATTATCATTTATTACTAAATTAGCCCTTGAATCATATGGAGTCTTATCCCTATTTATAATCACTAAATATTTTCCTTTAAACTCCTTAATTAAACTAGCCGCCGGTTCTACAAGTAAAGATGTGCCAAGAACTATCAACATATCAGCTTCTCTTATAGCCATACTTGCTTTTTCTAATAACTCTAAAGATAATGC
>CAKOLP010000053.1 GCA_934096025.1 uncultured Bacilli bacterium | reverse complement strand
TTACTGTACCATTTTCATCAAACTGATACTTTGAACTTGTTCCTTGATTTTGGATAGGAACTTCTTCTGTAACAGTACCATCACTTATTACCATACCGTTTTCATCAAACTGATACTTTGAATTTGTTCCTTGATTTTGGACAGGAACTTCTTCTGTAACAGTATTATCACTTATTACCATACCGTTTTCATCAAACTGATACTTTGAATTTGTTCCTTGATTTTGAACAGGAACTTCTTCTGTAACAGTACCATCACTTATTACTGTACCATTTTCATCAAACTGATACTTTGAATTTGTTCCTTGATTTTGGACAGGAACTTCTTCTGTAACAGTATTATCACCTATTACAAAACCATTTTCATCAAATGTATATCTAGGTGGTTGACTGACCGTCTCATCACTTATAACTACGCCATTCTCATCAAATTTATATCTATCAAAAATATTTGTTTTTTCTTCAATTTTTGGTGTCAATTCATTTACTTGAAATGGATTAGAAATAGTTTCGTTAGAGATAACGCTATTGGATTCTTCTGGAACAGTTGGATCAAAAATTACTACACCATTTTCATCAAATTGAAAATTTTTAAGTACTGGTTTAGTTTCATAATTAGTATCTGTCTGTTTTTCACGATTTAAGTTATCGTTAAATACTTGGTACTGCTCATTCTTATATCCCATATAATCTATTGAGATGATATCAGTATGATTAAAAGAAATGGCCTGTTGTGGTAATAGTAATCCTTCTGGATAAACACAACCCTTATAGTCATACATAACTGCATTATTGTTGTATTCAATAGAAAAATAACTAATAATCATTATCTTTTTGTTAGTATTTTTTAAGCTACATACAGTACCTATTGGTAAATACTTATTTTCCATATTATTCCCCTCTTTTATTCATAACAATTTAAAAGCTTACATTTCTTTCTTTTAAATCTTCTTTTGGCAATGAAATTGCTGATTGATTACATTCAAATTCACTTTGGTTTATTTTAGAAATACTCTTTGTTAGCCATATTTCTGTTTTTTCCAAACTTGATTTTATGGAAGCTAGTTCATTTCTTATTGATTCTAAATTACTTTTATAAAGAAAATCACTTGGTATATTTAAATAATTTAATACTCCTAAAGATTGGTTTAAGTTCGTTATACTATCTGTTAAATTTGGCTTAACTACATTTTGGAGTAAACTACTATCATAATCTAATTTTGCCATATTACCTTTGTACCTCTTTTACTACATCTTCCATTTTATTAGCATAATCAATAAGCCATTTACCATATTGATAAATTTGATTTTGCATTGTTAAATATTGTAATTTATCAACGTTTGCTTTATTAATAAAAATATCAGCACTACTACCAACCCATTCACCTGTTACTTTATTTACATTATTAATGCGTCTAAACATAGTATCTATAATTTCATATAACTCACTTGATAAAGAAACAATATCTGTACCACATTCTTTTATTTTTGTAGTATCAATATGTATTTCACTCATAATATTCCTCTTCTTAATAATCGTTATTAAATGGTTTTGTTAAACATACCACTATTACGATTTATTTGGTTGCTTTTAGCTGATTCTTGTAATTTTTTAGCCTCTTCTTCAGCTCTTCTAGCTTCTTCTGCTTGTCTTCTGGCCTCTTCTTCAGCTCTTCTAGCTTCTTCAGCAATTCTAGCTTCTTCCTTAGCTATATTACTATTTATTTCATTTATTTTAGCATCTATTGCTGGTATTATAGTTTTACTTATTAAATTTATATTGTTTATCATTTTTTCTTTATTATTTAAAATGGTATTACCATCTGCACTTATATTGTCAATTTGAAAACAATCACCGATTTTATTAGCTGATACTTCCAAAAAATTTTTACTTGTTACTAGTTTAGCAGAAGCACACTGCAAATTTTCTTTTAATTTAAAGTATGCTCCCTTACTAGCATTTAAACTATCTAATAATGCTGACATAATTTAATATCTAGAAAAAAGGGTTTCTGCTAAGAGCCTATTAGCTCTTTAGCATGAAACTCTTTTAACCAATTTATTGAATTGTTTCTTTATATTGTGTACCAGCATCAAATGCAGATGTAGTAGAATTGATAGAACTTGATAGGCTTTGCATATTTTGTTGGTATGCTTTTTTAACATCGCCTAATTTATCAGAAAAAGCTAATAATTGGCTAGTTAAGTTCATACAATATGTTTTAACAGTATTAATATAATTTTGAACTGATTTTTGAACCTCTTCGCTCCTAAATGCATTGTTAGCGTCGGCTAATGGTTCAATACCATCTAGATGTTGTCTAATAGCATCTACATAATTACGGATAGCTTCACGCATAGTATCAACTTTACCAACATTTATACCAACTACTGATTCACCAAATAATCCTCTTTTTGCTCCGTCGACATTTAAACCTGTTCTAGAACCTTCTCTTTGACTAGTTTGATTAGTTGTATAGCTATTTGCATCAAATGTAGAAGCTGTCCAACCGGTTGTATCATATAATTTCATATTATCCTCCTAATCTTTTATTAATGAATCATCAATTGCATAGTATGCACCTCTAAGATCATCAATAATACCCTTTAAATTCTCATATTCTTTGTCTAAATCATCACAGATTTGTTCTCTTGTTTTTTTAAAATTCTTTAAAAATCTTTCTTTTGAATCTCCTTGCCATCCACTATTAATTGCATTTTCTACTTCTTTTACGTCATTGATTAATTGTTTGCTTGTTGTTAATAAACTACTTTTTATAGATTTTTGGTATTCATCTATTCCGTTAGCACTTACACCAATATCTAAATCTTGAATACTTAAACTTCCCATTTTCCAAATCTCCTTTACTATAAAATTAATCGTTCTTTTTTGTTAATGTATCGGCTATATTTAGTATTTGATTCCTATATATTGCCTTTACTTTAACAAAATCCCTCGCATAACTTAAGATATTTTGATTCATAGTTTGATAATTTTTCTCTATTAGTTTGAAATTTTCTCTAAAAGTATTGCCACTTTCAGAATTAAGATATAAACCACTACTATTAACTAATTCTTGAATTTGATTTAAGACTTTATTGATCCTATCTGCATATTCCATAATATCAATAGTTAATTTATCAATTTGATGCTCATTTATACCACTTGTATTTACTTTCATACTATCTCCTACTATCATTCTATCTTACATTATAAATTATAACTAGCATTACGTAGTTTTGTCAAATATTTCTAGTGTTTTTTTGTTAATTACTAGTTAACAAGTCATTTAATTGTCAATTCTTGTAAATATTTCTGTCTACTAAGTTAGTGTTGAGATCACTTATACTTTCTTTTCTATCTTTTTTTCTTGTATTAAAAATATTTTCCAAAAAACTATTTTTGCTATCATCAAGAAAATTTATATTAACATAATCTTTATTATCACTATGGTATATACTATATCCATGTTGTAGTGTTCTAGAGTCTAGATTATTGCTTTCAGAAATCATATCAAAAAATACTTCTTGTAGATTACTATATTCTGATAGAAAAGTTGTGTAGTGATTATATTTAGAACTATACCATGTTAATCTGCTGATATCATCTTCGAATATAGATATTAGAGAGTAAATATCTTCTAATTTTACTTCTTTATCAGCAATTATGGTACTTAAATTTTTATAAAATAATTTACTAAGTGTTAAGGCAATGCTTCCTTGTAGTTCTACTCTATAATCATCTAGATCACTAATAGTTATTTTATATCCATATTTATTTTCATATGCTTGTTTAAAGTCTTCTTTGTCATAATGAATTAACTCAAAAGAATATAACATATTAATAATTTCTTCTTGCTCGGTCTCATTTTTAGTATCAAACATATCTAAAAATTTATTTAAATCATGCTGAAACATCATATCTTCTATACTAGTTTTGCTAATATTTTCATTTAAAATAACACTTAATGTTAGCGATTCTAAACTATATATTGAATCTTGATAAAATAGTGGGCTTCTACCATCCGTATAATCATTTATTACTTGTTTTTCACAAGTAGATTCTATAAGCCACTGATTATCTAATGGATTTACGTCAAGATCATCAAACTTATAACAAACTCCGTAGTTTTTTTCATAACTATTATTACTAGATAACTGAATTAGATGATTACTTTCATGTTTAACTACCATTTCCAATACATCAATATCTGGATATTTGCTTTGATAATTAGATATTGTTTGCATGTCTATTGATAGAATTACATTTTTATCGTCAACACCACCTGCTGCAAAGCCACTATACGTAAATACTTTTAGCTCATTTAATGTTTCTATTAATTGTTGGTAATTAATAGAATTTTTAGAATTAATTTTTTCATTAATATTATCAGAAATTATATCTACAATTTTTTCTATATCATCTAAAGATGTATCATTATATGTATTAATTGGATGTTCTTGTAGATAAGAACGATTGTTTTCAAGTACTTTTTGATATAGTTTTTCCTTGTCAATTTGAAAGCTAGTTCCACTGTCATCAGATAATTTGATGCTATTATATTTAGCTAAAGCACTTGGTACTTGAAATAAATCACTTTCTTTGTATGACACATTTATTTCACTTAACTTGGCTTTGTAGATATTTGATTGAGCATTAGATATATTTATTTTGGTTGATAAAATACTATCTAAATTAAAGTCAGCTAAATCATTTAAATTATCAGCTTTTTCTGTATCACTAGCATCTGTTAACGTCTCAATTTTAGTGGTGGTATTATTATGATATTCATCATATTGTATATTTTCTTTCTTTACACATCCACTAATAAGGGTTGTTGATAATAAAAATGGCATTAATGTAATTCGGGCTTTTTTTAATATATCCTCATTAAAAATTTTAATCATAATTTATCCTCTTACAATCAATTTTCAGAAATTAATCCTGTTTGTTGATTCTTTCTATTTTATTTTGTTACTAATCTTAATTAATTTATAATTTTTTCTATAAATACACTTATGTTATTACTATTTTCATTCAATGTAATGTCACTTAATATTTCATTTAATGACTTTAAACCTGTTTCATTATAAAATAGTTTTAACTGTGGATAAACAGCAAAAATATTACTATGTTTTCTAATAATAATATTCATAATATTAGATATATAAATCTTTTCATTTAATTCATTATTAGCTTTATCTATTCTTCTGTTTACAGTAAGTGCATTTTTTAAAACAGATAATTCAGTATCTATTTTTTCTAATATAAATTTTTCTCTATAATTTTTAAGTAATAATGCTTTTAACTTAGTTAAAGCAAAATAATTAGCATATATTTCTATCTCTTGATATTTATAATTTCTCATATAATCAGTTTCATCGTAGTAATCATTAATTATAGTAGTAATAATATAGAATAAGCTTTCATTATTTAAAACAAATGATTTGGCATCTTTTTTTTGTTTAATATGCCTTATCTCATGATATAAGTTCTTTATAAGAATAAAAATATTATTTTTCTGATTTATATCAGTACTAATAGATATATTGTTTAGTATATTTTCATTAAAATAAATTATATTATTGTCAGTATATGAATTAATAGGCATATCAAATTCTTCTATTTTCAATCCTATATCTAATTGGTAATTATTTTTTTCTTCTTTAATAATAGACGTAAATAAATTAAGCAAGTTATTTTTATTAGGTGTTTTCAATAAAGTTATGAATAAACTATCTATCATATATATCTCCTAATTTCAATTATACATTAATTTTACCTATATTTATCAAAATATTATCTATTTTTCTTTTTTAGTAAAAGACTATACAATAAGTTGTATAGTCTTGGTTAAAACAATATTACTCTAGTACCATTTCTAATATCAGTTTCTTTTAATAAAGCATTGATTGGATAAGGAGTACCATTTTTTGAATTATATAGACAGTTTTTTTCATTTCCAACATAAACACCACTTGTTAATTCAAATACTGCTTTATTCAGTAAGCCTATAATATTACCTATTTTTCTGCTTATTGGTATATACACGTTATAACTTTTTTCAATACTAGGAATAATTACTTCTATTAAAACTTTATTCTTCATTTTTATCCTCCACAGTCTTAGTTACATGTTTTATTATTTTATAATCACCATTTACAACAGTATAAGCCAAACATGTGAAATTTAGTTTTTTATCTTCTACTGTTAGGTTTGGTATATTTATAACTAATTGGTTACCAACATCATCACCTAACCAAATTCCTGATAATGGATTAATTACTAATTGATACCAGGTTTCTAATTGTAGATTTTTATAAGAATCATAAGTATCAAAGAATAGAAAATGACAATTAACAATACCGGATATATTATTAAACATGTGTTCCAACACTTGTTGAGCATTATTAGTTAGATATTTTCTAATCTGTCCTATTCCTAGGAATATATAATAATATTCTGTACTAGTATTTTTATTTTGAACTATTTCATTATAAATTGCTACTATTGAATTATCAAAATCTTTCTTATAGAAAATTAT
>CAKOLP010000052.1 GCA_934096025.1 uncultured Bacilli bacterium | reverse complement strand
TTGTTTAAAGTTAATAATTTAAAAGAAGTTTATGATATATTTGATATAGTTAATTTTAGTAATAAATTATTGTTAACTGCTACATCAACTAAGTTATATCGAAATAATTGGGCTTTACTTTGGTCAAAAAAAATTGATTATTTTGAGTATCAGATAAAAGAGTTAGCTTTTGATAAGAGTATTATTCAGGAAAGTGTTGCATATTATATTGGACTTACAGAGCTTGCTATAAGCTATGTTAATGCAACGAATAAGAAATTTGGAGAAAGTAAAATGGGGAAAATTGTGCTTTCTCATAGGAGAGTGGGGTATCCAAATTATAAATTAAATTTTTTAAATCCTCTTTCTTTTATATTCGATTTAGAAGTAAGAGATGTTGCTGAATATTTAAAAGTTATGCTTTTTTATATGGATATAGATGAGGTTATTGAGGAATTAGAGACTTATTTAAAAATTCAACATTTAGATTTATACGAATATCAAATGTTATTAGCAAGACTTATATATCCGACTTATTATTTTGATACTTATGAAAAAGTAATTGATAAAGATGAAAATGCTGAAAAGCTAGTGGCAATAATTAAAAAAGTTGATGATATAGAGTATTTCTTAAAAAAAGCATATGAAATGATAGCTTCATATGCTCAGATTGAAAAAATCGATTGGTTTATAGATTAACATTAATTATTTCTTCCAATTCTGGTATTTGTTCTTTAAAATAATGAAAAATACCTTCGTTTATTGTGTTGTCTTGGAACATACAATGTTGACATGCTCCGGTCATTTTAACAAATAAATAATTGTCTTCATATTTTACGAATTCTATGTCTCCGCCGTCCATATTTAGGTATGGTCTGAGATCTTCAAGTATTTTTTTTATTTTTTCTTCCAATTTAATCACCTTTTTAATTATAATAATATTTTATTGTTATGTAAATAATTATTTGTTATACTAAGTTTAGTGAAGGTGAATTATGCAGGTTGGAGATATAAAAAAAGGAATTGTAACAGGAATTAAAGACTATGGCTTTTTTATTAAAATTAATGATTATAAGGGGTTATGTCATATTTCTGAGATATCTAATGGGTATGTGGCTAATATAAATGATTATGTAAATGTTAATGATGAAGTGTATGTTTTAATTACTAAAATTAAAAATAATAAAAAACTAAATGTTTCTATTAAGGATATATATTATTTAGCTAAAGATGATGTTAATCATATTGTTGAAACAAGAAAGGGGTTTTTACCTTTAAAGACAATGCTACCAGTATGGATTAATGAAAAAATAAAAGAATATAATAAAAAAATCTAGGAAAACCTAGATTTTGTTTTTTTAAATGGCGCCTGATGCAGGACTCGAACCTGCGACCTAACGGTTAACAGCCGTGCGCTCTACCGACTGAGCTAATCAGGCATAAAAGCCATAAGGCTTATATATGTACTTTATGGTGGCTCCAACGGGAATTGAACCAGTGACACAAGGATTTTCAGTCCTCTGCTCTACCGACTGAGCTATGGAGCCATAATGGCGGTTCGTACGGGATTCGAACCCGTGATCTCTTGCGTGACAGGCAAGCGTGATAGGCCTCTACACTAACGAACCATTGGTTGCGGGAGAAGGATTTGAACCTACGACCTTCGGGTTATGAGCCCGACGAGCTACCAGACTGCTCCATCCCGCGATAATATTTTTAATTGGCGGAGGAAAAGGGATTCGAACCCCTGCGCCGCTTTCACGACCTGTCGGTTTTCAAGACCGATCCCTTCAGCCAGACTTGGGTATTCCTCCATGCACATTTTCTTTCAAGTGCACTTTGATTATAGCAAAAAGAAAAAGCTGTGTCAACTATATTTTTGAAAAAAATTTTTTTAAAAAAGGTATTGCATTTCTAAAAAAATTGTATTATACTTAAGTTGTCTTATTAATTAAGACAGTGCCTTGCCCAAGTGGCGGAATAGGTAGACGCACAGGACTTAAGGCCTCTGTACAATTGGAAGGCCTTGAGCACTAACTGAGAAATCGGTTATGTGAATTTGCTCAAATTCGGGGAAACCTTACAGATAACGCTGTTGGCAATCCCGAGCCAAGACTTATAATATGTAAAATGTTTTGTTTTTAAATTTATAAGTAAGGTGTAGAGACTTGACGGGCAATACCTAAGTTAGAAATAATATGGTAAAGAGAAAGTCCAGACTACAAACAATTTTATTGGTAACGAAAGTTATAGTGGTACGAAAATCCTGCGAGTGTTAAAGCTCGTGCCGGTTCAAGTCCGGCCTTGGGCACCAAATTGAACTTAAATCTCCTTATTTTAAGGGGGTTTTATTTTTTTTACCATGAATTTTACCATAAATAGGCTATTAAAGATATTTACTTGTTGAATTAGTTATTTTTTTTATTTCATTAGATAAGTGATATTTAAAAGAAAAAATATTGTGATTTAAATCAAGAATTAGCCTTGCTTTATCCTTATGAAAGGCCAAAGTATACTAAAGGTAAAAATGATTTTATTAAAAATGTTATGGAATTAGCAAAAGCAGAATATGATAAATAAGTTAATTTAAATAGTTAAATAAAAAAGAAAATATCTTAATGAGTGAAATTGATATTTTCTTTTTTATTTTGTTTTTTTGAAGTTCGTGTTAATCCTTGAGGTTTATCTATTGTTGGATTACTTTGTAGTTGAGCACATAATTTATCCATTGCAATTGTAGCTTTTTCATTATATTTAGCTACTATTTCTTTTGCAGTTTCTTCTGTTATTACAATGATGTATGTCATATCGATTCCATTAATGATTGGAACTAATAATCCAAATATAGTTGCTTTTTGAAAAGCTGTGTCTAAATCTACTTCTTTTTCAGTTATAGTTGTTTTTCTACAAATATCTCCAAATAGAAAATGAAACTCTGGATTGTCGTAGGCATTGTATAAACTTTCTTGTAAATCATATTTTTTTATAATTGTTGGTTGTTTTTGTAGAACCATTGTTGCTACAAACAATTCTAAAAAGCCATATTCGCTAATTGGTGGTTTATAAGTTCTAATATTTAGTTTGTTTTTTTGTGTGTTCATTTTTTAATTCCTTTCTTTTTCTAAATTGTAACATATTTCTTTTATTTATTAAAGTGTATTTTAAGTGTTGAAATAGTATGTTAGATAATATAATTTTGTAGTGTTAAATAAACTTTTTTTGTGGTTGTTGTTTTTGCAATTTATAAAAAAATTTGTTATTATTTATATTAGTTGATATTAGAGAAAGGGATTTTTTTATGAACAATGAAAAAATAAGTATGTTAGAACGTTATGGAGATGATTTAACTAATAAAAATTATATAACTGATCCAGCTATAGCTCGTGATGAAGAAATTAAACAAGTTATTTTGGCTTTGTTGACTCCGGAGAAAAGTGCGTTATTAGGAGGAAAGCCAGGGATTGGTAAAACGGCTATTGTTGAGGGATTAGCATATAGAATAAAAAATGGCTTAGTTCCAGATGCGTTAAAAAATTGGTCTATAATAAAAGTTAATATTACTAGTTTGATTGGTTCTACGAATAGTAATGGCCAAATAGAAAATAGAATTGATTTATTGGTTAGGGAATTAAATGAACATATAAATACTATTGTTTTTATTGATGAAACACATTTGCTAGTTAATAAATCGGGGGGAATGGATTTTGCAAATATGTTAAAAGCTGGACTAGACCGCGGACAAATAAAGATGATTGGTGCTACAACTACTGAAGAATATGAACAGTATATTTTAAGAGATAGAGCTTTTTTAAGAAGATTTATAAAAGTAGATGTTATGGAAGCTGATAAACCCACTGTTGTAAAAATACTTATGGGTACTATTCCAAAATTGGAGGCACAGATTGGTGTAAAGCTTAATTATCAGCCATTTATGGTAGAAAAAATTATGTCTTTTATAGTGGAAATGACTGATGAATATAAAAGGGTTTATGAAATATCAAGTAGGTATCCTGATATATGTTTAACTATTGTTGCTAATGCTTTTTCTTATGCTTTATATGATAATAAAAAAATAGTTACAATTAATGATTTTTATAAAGCTATTTGTAATACTAAAAGTGTGTATGAAGACGTTTTAGTAAAAGAAAAAGAAAGATTTAAAGAAGTATTTAAAGATTTATTTATAGCTGAGGGTGTTGAGTTATAGAGTGAAGAAGTCCTGCCAAGGGTCTTTTTTCTTTAGGTATTTTTTATAATTCTTTATTGTTATTTCATTAGGTTTAGTTTTGTAGAGGTCATTCCAGGAAATAGGCATAGATATTGGGGCATTGGGTTTAAGTCTTATAGAATAGGGGGCAACTGAGGTAGCCATAAATGTATTTCGGAGATAATCTATAAATATTTTGTTTTTGCGGTTTTTAATTCTTATGTTAGTTGTGTATTTGTCTGGCCAAGTATTTTCCATAAGTTTAGCAATGTTTTCTGCTGTTTCTCGGAATTTTTTCCAAGTTATTTCTTTTTTTAGGGGAACTAAAATATGGTAGCCTTTATTTCCGCTTGTTTTAAGATAAGATTTTAAATTTAGTTTGTCTAAAATGGATTTTAAATCTTCGGCTCCTTGGCGTAAATCTTTAATGCTGAGATTTTCATCGGGGTCTAGGTCGAATACCATTATGTTTGGCTTAGTATGGGTGGTAGCATTACTTCCCCAAGTGTGAAACTCATAGCTATTCATTTGGACTTCATCTAAAAAACCTAGTTGATCGACTGCATAGTAATAATTAGCATTTTTAACTTTTTTAGATTTTAAGTAATTGTGTGTATTTTCTAAGTGTTTCTTGAAAAATATTTGGTTTTCTATTCCACTTGGTGCTCTTATTACACTGATAAAACGGTTTTCTATGTAAGGAGCCATTTTAGGATATATAGTTTTGTAGTAGTTAAATATGTCTTCTTTAGTTATGTTTTTAATTATTTTTTTAGATTTGTTTGTTATTGTGATAGTTTTTTTATTTTGGTTTTCTTTTATTTCTTTTAATGTTCGATTGGTTTTTATGCTTCTTTCATAGTTGCTTAAGTTAATGTAGTTTGTAAAAAAGTCGTCATCTTTAATTAAAAGAAAGTTGTTATCTTTAAATTTCGTTAAAGTCCATAGTCCTTTTAAACGTGAGCCATAAAATATAACTTTAATTAAATTTTCTGTGAATTTTATGGGTTTATATGTTCCTTCATCAAAAAGCATGACGGTACCAGCACCATATTCCCCCTCGGGGATAGTACCCTCAAAGTTTCGGTAAGTTAAGGGATGATCTTCAACTTTAACTGCTAGACGCTTATCTTTAGGGTTGTATGAGGGACCTTTGGGAATTGCCCATGATAATAAAACACCATTGTGTTCAAGTCTTAAATCATAATGGTCATGACTTGCAATATGGTGTTGGAGGCAAAATCTTTTTTTGGTGCTTTTTTCTATTATTCCCTTGGGTTCTTTTGTTTTATTAAAGTTTCGTTTATTGTTATAAAGGTTAAGTTTACTCATATATAATCACATTATTATAATGATTATTATTTTGGATTTTATACTTGTTATATATGTCTCATTGTAACATATAATTAAAAAAACTATGATATTTTATACTAGCGTTTTACGCAAAAAAAATCATAATACGATTATTATGTTTTTTTCTTATTTTATACACAAAGGTGTATGTAAATTTCAATATGGGGCGAAATAAGGGGATCGAACCCTTGCATACCGGAGCCACAATCCGGCGTGTTAACCACTTCACCAATTCCGCCATGTGTTATTAGAATATCAAAAAAAAGTATAAAAATCAATACCAATATTTATATTTTTATGTTATTATATATAATAAGGAGGTTATGATGAACGAAGTTACAAGAGTTCTTAAAGAAAGAAGAAGTATTAGAAAATTTAAGAATGAAATGATTCCTGATGAGGTTTTAAAGGAAATAATTTTGTGTGGTACGTATGCTCCGAATGGAAAATCTAAGCAGAGTGCTAAAATTGTTGTAATTAAAAATAGAGAACTTATTGAAGAAATAGCTAAAGTAAATGGAAGTTTTGTAAATAAGGTAGGGCTTAATCCTTTTTATGAGGCTCCGGTGTTAGTGATTGTTTTTGCTGATAAAAATATTTCTACTTATGTTCATGATGGTTCTGCTGTAATTACGAATATTGTAAATGCTGCTTATAGTTTAGGAGTTGATTCTTGCTGGGTACATAGGGCAAAGGAAACGTTTGAGACTGATTATGGTAAAGAATTACTTAAAAAATGGGGTATAACTGATGACTATGAGGGAATAGGTAATGTTGTTTTGGGATATAGAGATATGCCACTACCTAGTCCGGTGAAGCGTAAAAGCGATTATGTAATGTATATTGAGTAGGCTTATGATAAGAGAAAGAATTGTTACATTTCTAGATTTAATTATTAATTTTATTGTAGCGTTTATTTGTATTTATGCAGGATTAGTTTTTAACTCATATGCTGTTGTTAGTTGTGGATATTATACGTTATTAGATATGTTTGAAGATATAATATCTTTTCTAACAGGTTTAGTAA
>CAKOLP010000051.1 GCA_934096025.1 uncultured Bacilli bacterium | reverse complement strand
AAATTACTTAAAAAATGAAGTAAATAAAAGGGTAGCAAAAAAATATGTAAAGTGGCAAGAAGAATACACTAATATTAAAGGAGAAGATAATTTTGGCCTTCATTCCCTTATTAACTTGTTGGAAAGAAATGCTTTTATAATAGATTTTGATGATACAAAATTTAAGATAAGTGATGAATATGAAGAAACACTCCGAGATAGTAATCATAAGATAATGAATTTTATATCTCCGAAAACGCCTTTTTTCTTAGGGGGATCAGCTGATTTGTCTTCTTCGTGTAAGACTAACTTAGATAAGTCAAGTATTCAGTCTGCAAAAAATCCTTTAGGAAAAAATATTTACTTTGGGGTAAGAGAACATGCTATGGGAGCAATAATTAATGGTATGGCGCTTTCAAATTTAAAAGTATTTGCTTCAACATTTTTGTCTTTTAGTGATTATTTAAAACCAGCGATAAGAATGTCAGCTTTAATGAATTTACCTACAACATATATTTTTACACACGATTCTGTATATGTTGGCGAAGATGGACCAACTCATGAGCCTGTAGAACAGCTAACAATGCTTCGAACAATTCCTAATTTTATTACCTTTAGGCCAGCTGATATAAATGAAATTCTTGGGGCTTGGGAGTATATTTTAAAAAATAATTGTTCAACAGCTTTAGTATTAAGTAAAGAAAAAAGAAAAAAACAAAAAAATACCAATGCTAAATTTGTAAAATATGGAGCATATATGGTTCGCAAAGAGAAATTTCATTTAGATGGAATAATAATTGCTACTGGACAAGAACTAGAAATGGCCATGGAAATATCACAAGATTTGTTTAAATTGGGAATAGATACTCGGGTAGTTTCAATGCCTAGTATGGAATTATTCTTAAAACAAAATCCTAAGTATGAAGAACAATTGCTACCAAAAGATGTTAAAACCTTTGTTATCGAAGCTGGTTCAAGCCTAATCTGGAATAGGTTTGCAACTAAACCGGAATACATTTTCGGTGTTAATAAATTCGGTATGAGTGGTAGTAGAGATGAAATAGTAAAATATTTAAAAATAGATAAAAATACAATTTTAGAAAAAATTGCTACTTATTTAAAAAAAGATAGCTTTATCGACGTAAACTGACAAATTATGCAGTATCCTTATGCTAATATAATACTCAGGTGATATTAGTGAGAACATTTTTTATATTTAAAATTAGTAAAGAAATGGGTGTATTATTAAAGGAAAGTCCATATAATTTATTTAAGTCTTTAGAAGATATTTATTTGCTTGATAAGGCTAGTATATCTTTGGGCAAAGAGTTATTAGATCAAATAATAGTACCAATAGATAAATTAAAATATAATAAGTTAATATATGAAAAGAATAAAGATAATGATTTTTATATGAAAATGGGGGATACGCATAAGATAATAAATAAGTATCGGAAAGAAGATACTACTATTGGGGTAAAGTATTCACATATAGTATTAAAAACCAATATAATAAATAGGGATATAAAGAAATTTTTACCTTTGCAAGACTTATTTGCTTGTGATTTTCAAAATAAAGATTATTTTTGGCTTGAGGAATTAGTGAGGGTATAGTAAAATATTAATGAGGGAGAGATTATGGGAAAATTAGTATTATATTTAATAATTGGTATAATTATTGGTTTAGTTATAGGATTTTTATTAGCTAGAAAATTAATGGTTAAAACTTTAGAGAAAAATCCACCGATAAATGAAAAGATGATTGAGGCAATGATGTCTTCGATGGGAAGAAAGCCAAGTCAAAAGCAAGTTAAACAAGTAATGCAACAAATGAATAGATTTAAATAAACTAAACTGTTAACATATAACAGTTTTTTGGATTGGAGGTATTATGAGAGAAGTAAAAAATAGTTATACATTTTTAGCTTTCGGGGTAGTAATAATATTAATGTTAGGTATTATAATTGGGCTACTTATAAATAGAGATAATAAATATATGGAGAAAAATGATACAAATACTGCTTTAGAAAAAGTAAAGAATGAAAATGAAAATAAAACTTCTGATGATTCTAAAAAAGAGGATACAACTACAAAAAGTGAAGTTGTAAAAAATGAGACAGAAACTAAGAAAAATACTACTAATAGTTCTACAAAGACAGATACGAGTGCGAGTGCGAAAACGGAAGTTAAGGAAGAACCTATAAAAGAAGTAACTAAAAAGACTGAAAGTACAAGTTCAAGTAGTACTCCGAGCGTTACTTATAGTGCAAATGATAATAAAGTAATAAATACATTAAATGATACATTAACTGAGGTAAATAAAGCAAGTAATGATGCAAATTTTTCAAAAAAAGCTAAAGCGACATTTATTAGCTTGGTCGACTTCTTGTTCTATGACGGGCAAATAAATGGTGTCACATTTAAAGAACTAACTACTTCGGGAAAAGAGAAAGTCCTAGAATTAGCTCAAAAGATTGATGCAGCATTAGAAAAAAAGGCTCCGGGATATAAAGATACTATTTCAAGTGGGGCTAGTAAAGCATTCAATAAAGCTAGTGAAGTGATAAAAAATGGGGCGGCAAATATTAATAATTTTGCTCGAGAAAAACTTGGGGAAGAATATTACCAACAAATAATTGATGAAAAAGATGAGTTAGTAAAATATACGAAAAACGCGGCAGGATTTTTAAAAAGTGTCGGAGGGAGTTTATTTAGCAGTTTAAAAGACAAATTAAATGATGTTTATCAAAATTTTAAGAATAGCAATTAGGTAGAGTAATCTATCTTTTTTTCATTAAATGGGGCTTTTTAAAATAAATATATTATGATATAATCAAGTAAACTACGGAGGTAAAGTATGGATGAAGAATTTTTAAAGGAAATAAAGGAAGAAAATACAGAGGTAAATGCCAATCAAATAGTGGAATTAGAAACTGAAGATGAAATGGAGAGTACTTCTTATGATATTCCTAAAGTTCCAAATAATGAAAATAAAAATGTAAAAAAGAAGAAAAAAAAGTTAACTAAAAAGCAAAAGATAATTTTATTTACAGTACTAGGGATAGTTTTAGTGATTGTTATAAGTTTGGTAGTGTATTTTTGTTTTATAAAACATGATAAGATGCCAAAGAATAATGAGCCAGTAGTAATAATTGAAAAAGATAACTATCGCTATGAAGACGGTAATTTAATATTTTTAGATAAAGATAAGAAAGATATTGGAAAGTATGAATGTGAAAATAAAGATGAAAATTTATGTTATGTAGCATATTATACGAGCGAGGGTGTCTTTGATACTGATAAAAAAGTATATGAAGACGGAAGCAGTGTGAATATAGTTAGTGATATTTATTTAGATAAGTATGCTTTTGTTTATGATAACAGTAAAAAGACTAAAGGCGATATAACATTATATGATATGGAAGATAAGAAAAAACTAGAAACATATGATGAGATAAAAGAAGTTAAAGAAAATAAAGTAATAGTCAAAAAAGATAAAACTTATGGTGTAATTAGTTTAAGTAAACAACAAGTAGAAACTGATTTTAAAACTGAGTATACATTTATAGGGTATATAGAAAATACTGATTATATAGTTGTTGGTGATAAAAATAATTATACATTATATGATTTTAATGGTAAAAATGTCTCTAAGAGTATCGGAGGATTAATAAAAAACTTTGATAGCAAGAGTATTAGTGCTAATGTGGGTAATAAATGTCATGTATATGGTTATGACGGGGAAGAAAAGATCGATGAAAGTTTTGATTATGTAACCTTCGTAGATACATATATAGTGGGAATAACTAATAGTAAAATGTTTATTTATGATTCTGAGGGAAATCCAATGAACTTAAACGGTATAAAGGTTAAAAATACAGATTATAATACTAAGTTAGTATTTAATAAAGAATTAAGACAAATAGATAAGCAAGAAGTATTTAGTATAATAATTAATGATAAAACCTTAAAACTAGATTTAAAAGAGGAAAAACCTATAACGATTAATTTAAATGAGGGAATGTTAAATAGAAGTTTAGCATATTATAGTTATTTTTCGGGAAAACTTTACTTTTTTGCTGATGAAGCTAAAACAGAATTACTAGGTTCTTTTACTTGTAGTTATGCAAATTCTATTACAAACGGAGCATTTACAAATAATTGTTTTGTAGCTAAAGAGGAAAATATCTTAGACAGTACTAAAGAAAATTACTATTTACCAATCTATAATAAGAGATATGTATTTATTTCGGATACAAAAACTCCGGATGCTAATGATAATATAATTTTATATGATTTAAAGGATAATAAAAAATTGGCTACATATAAAATGGTAGATTTGAATTTACATACAGAAGCCGAAAATGTTATAACATTTATGGATACTAGTGATACTTTAGTATTTGCTAAGAATACAAGTGATTCTTATGGGGTAGTAAAGATAACTAATAATAAAGTTGAGGGCGTAATACCTTTTAAAGATAAAGAAAATAATGCTACGAATGTTTCAATAAAGACTTTAAAAGATAGTTTATTAATTAAAAGAAGTGATGATACTTTCCATTTATATGATTATAAGGGGACAGAATTAGCTCCACAAGTTAGTACAAAAAATGAAATAGTTGATTTTAATGATAGCTGTATCAAGGTTGTTAATAGTGCTGGTAATTATTTATTATATAGTTTAGATGGCAAAGTAATGAGTAGCGAATTTAAATATATTGCTATGGAAAAAGGTGTATACATTACAGTAGATGACAAGAATAAAGTCGGTGTATATAGTTATAATGGTAAGAATAGTTTATTAGAAAGTGAAATTACGGTAGTTGGTAAAGACTATAAAGAAG
Organism: uncultured Bacilli bacterium; assembly: GCA_934096025.1. Classification (GTDB taxonomy): domain Bacteria; phylum Bacillota_I; class Bacilli_A; order RF39; family UBA660; genus Onthocola_B. Next base: position 1,844 of record CAKOLP010000051.1, on the reverse strand, counting down.
AAGTAAAATATAGTATTACTAATAATACTTTAACACTTAGTTGTACAACAGCTGAGGGCGTAGTAACTGAGGAAGTTGAAATAGGGTAATTATGAAAGATAAAAAGACTTTAATAACAATTATAGTTTTACTATGTATATTTGTGCCAAGTGCTATATATGGAACATATAAGCATATAGATATAAAAAAGCATAAGCTAGATGATAATAATGTAAATAAAGATTTTATTTATAACAATAAGTTATATTTTTATCAAGATGATAAGTTATTGAGTACTTATGCTTGTAGTACTTGTGCTAAAGCCAAGAATACTTATAAAAGTGAATATCATACAAATTATTATCAATTTGGTAGTGAAGAAATAGAACCAGTTATTAATAGTAATTTTGGGATATTTCAAAATAATGGTGCAGTTATGTTATATAATCTAGTGGGTTCTGCGCCGGTTGATACTTATGAAGAAGTAATTAATTATGGAACCCCGGCAAGTTCAAAATTCTTAATTAATAAAAAAGATGGCAAATGGGGAATTATATTTTTAGATTTTTCTAGTAATACGATAGGTAATGATTATGATTATATTGCTTTACCTGCGCATTTTAATGAAGATGTCTTAAGTAGTGCGAAGTTCATTGTTAAACAAAATAATTTATGGTATATCTTAAATGCTGATGGCACACTTTATAGTGAAGCGAGTTCAGTTGAAATAGTAGATTTTAATGATTCGTATTATATAACTTACGATGGAACGTATCATATTTTAGATTATAATGGCGTAGAATATTTGGCTAATATAAATAAGGTTAATGTTTATGGCGTAGGTAAATATATATTTATAATGAGTGATAATAATTTGTTATTAATGTATGAAAGATGTAATGATTCATTAAGACAACAATTAGTATTGCCGGAACATGAAAGTATATATTTTAAAGTAAGAGATAATGGAATTGATATAATGCTTGATGAAAAGAAATATCAAAGTCTTGATTTAAGATAAAATATTTGATAAAATAAGTTATATTTCGATGATTTTTGAGGAGTAAAATGTATTTTAAGCCAAGAGATTTAGTGGGTGGTGGAAACTAAAGTTAAAAGCATTTGAATGTTGCAAAATGAGAAATAAAGCAGAGATGCTATATAGTCTAATTAAGTTAAATAAAAGGATGGTACCGTGCATAATGCACTCCTTGGTATCATTCTTTTTTGTTTTATGGAGGGATTTATGTTAGAAAAAAAGTATAATCATGAAAATGTAGAAAAAGGAAAATATGAAACTTGGGTAAAAAAGGGATATTTTGAAGAAAGGGATGGACTTCCCCCTTATGCAATTGTTATTCCGCCCCCAAATGTAACGGGAAGATTACATCTTGGTCATGCTTGGGATACAACTATTCAAGATATATTAATTCGTTTTAAAAGATTACAAGGGTATAATGCAGTTTGGTTTCCAGGAATGGATCATGCTGGTATTGCTACTCAAACAAAGGTAGATAACAAATTAACAGATATGGGAATTAATCCAAGAAGCCTAGACCGGGAAGAATGGCTTAAATATGCCTGGGAATGGAAAGAAGAATATGCTAATAATATCCATGGTCAATGGGCAAAATTAGGATTATCTTTATGTTATTCAAAAGAAAGATTTACTCTTGATGAGGGCTTAAATAGAGCGGTTAATTATGTTTTCTGTAAGTTATATGAAGAAGGCTTAATTTATCGTGGAGAACGAATCATTAACTGGGATACTAAAGCTATGACAGCATTATCTAATGAAGAAGTAATTTATAAAGAAGTTAAGGGAGCCTTTTATCACATTAAATATTATTTAGAAGATAGTGATG
>CAKOLP010000050.1 GCA_934096025.1 uncultured Bacilli bacterium | reverse complement strand
ATTTAATACCAATCCAAACGCACTTTCTTTATAAATTAAAAAGTCCTCCTTTCTGTGATAAGAGAACTTTTAAAGTTTTATATAAAATAAAAACTCACAAACTTTTAAGTCCGTAAGTTGATTTCAAATGGAGCGGTAGTTGAGTGGTTACACAACTATTTCTCTATCAAGGATGATATATAAATCATCTAAGTAAATTGTAACATAAATATCTAGATATTTCCACTATTTTATATAGAGAAATTTAAGTAATTACTACTTAGTATAATTTCAAATGGTGCGTGGTGTGTTTCAAAAGTATATGTTTTTTTCTTTTGGTGTTCATTATATCTAACTATTAATAATATTGATATACTTTAAGATAAATCTAGAATTGAAAAACTTGATAATGACATTTTTTCACTAAAATTTAACTTTACACATTCGCATGTAGTTTCATTTTTTTCTCCTAACTGTGTACTGGTATTTTGAGTAAAGAAAATATCCTCATCTATTTTAATAATTAGTGGAAATCCAAATAGAAATTTAATATTACTAGTAGAAAACTTCAGTATTTTAACATTGTTCTTATTTTTTGATTTTAATATTTTTATATTGCTCTTTTCTAAATACAATACTTTATCATCCAAAATTGCATAGAATAAGATGTTTATTATAGCAAAAAGTATATTAAAATTTTCAAAAGAATTAAAAATGTTATTTCTATTGTTTTCTTCTAATTTATCTATAAAATAATCTTTCGAAATTATGTTGTATGGAAAAATGAATTCGCCTTCTTTTATATATTTATTTCTTTCCATAATATATTCTTCTATATTATCTTTAAAGTTTGCACAATTATTTAGTATTCTTCCAAAGCCAAGATATCCAAGTTCATTATAAAATTTATTATAAAGATAATTATCTTTACTATTTTTAGGTTTATCAAAAGGGGACAACATATTTTGTATTTTTTCAAATATTTCTGTATTAACTTTTGTTGATAAATCTACATATTTTTTTATTGCTTTATTTGATAAAATTTTTCTACAATTTTCTCTTGAGATAAATTCATCTTCTTCTTTTTTTTGTTCCATTTGACTATATAGTTGTAAGGCAACGTTTGGAGCATAAAAATAATTATAGGCATGGCCATCAGCTAATTGAAAGAATAAACTATATGTAAAATCTTGTTTTAATTCATTAATTTCATTCTTTATTTCATAATAATCTTTTAAAAATACAGATTCTTTTTTATATTTATTAATGATTTCAATTATATAATTATATAAATTCATTTATTTCCTCCGTAATTCTATAAAAAATAACCTTAGAAATAGTCATATAGCATTCTATTATATCATGTTGTGTAATATCAATTTCTTCGTTATTGTGTATTATAGAATTTCTTGCTTTTCTTATATTTCTATAATTTTGTTCTTGCTTTTCTGTTAAATTTATTTTCATTCTTTCCATCATATTGAAGAATCTAGCATTAACAGAATTATCATATTGTATTTTTGCAACAATATTTTTTACTTGACTATTTAGTTTTTTGTTTATTATTTTTGAATCTATTATTTTTCTAAATTCATTTACTAAGTCTTCCAATTCTGGATAATCACCATAATAATTTTGTGGTGGTTCTTGTGATACAGAATATTCAATTGCAATATTTATGTAAATTATGGATTGGTTTATGTCATAAAATAAAGTTTGCAGTGTTTTGTTTAACCAAAATATTGCATTAAACATTTTATTTTTCTTTTCATCATAATTGTATACAATGGGTTCTAATTGTTCCTTAAATTCCAACATTTCACTAGTATTACTAATTTTTCCTATTTTTTTAATTATTAGGTTTTTATTGCTTCCATACGCACTTTGCTCTGGAAAAATAATATTATAAATATAAAATTGATCATTTAATTTGAAATCTACTAATAAATCTTCAATATCCCACTTGCTGTATTCTTTATTTTTATTGTATAGCTTGTAAAAGCAACTATTTTTATTTACTAGTTCGATAAAATTAATTACATTACCAATCTTGTTAAAAGCAATTTGTTTTGCTTCGTTAATAGTATCGGCAACTACATAAATTGATATATATACGTATTTTCCAGAGTTTAATTTAAATTTATCTTTTTCTCTAATTTTTTTTGATATGATAATATCACCTATAAATATTTCATCTTCTTCAATATCAAAATTGTTAAGAATTGTAATATATTTAAATTTTCTTTTTATTGAGGTTATTCCCTCTATTTGTCCAACCCTAACTGCTTTCGTCGAATTAATAATAAGATTAACCATTTCTCCTGGTGATAGATTATTAAAATTTAGTTCTCCTAGGATATGTTTCGATAATAAATAACCGGGAATAGAATCAATAACCATATTAATTTTATCAATTTCCGATTCAAATTTTACAATATTTCCAAAATTAATTATTTCTTTTTTACTGAAGTTTAACGATATATCTATCATTGATGAAAAATTAATGTGTTGTAATTCAGATTTTGATATATTTTCACAATCAAAATTTATAAATGTTTTTCCCATTCCAGATGAACTATGAAGCACACAAATATTACATTCTACTCTTTTATCAATTTCTTTTATAATAATTTCAGCATTAGCATCATACAAAGAATTTTCAGAATTATTATCTATTGGTATAAAAAAATTCTTTATTTCAATTATCTCTTTTTCTTTTTTTGTATTGGCTATATAGTAAATAAATTTAGAGTAATCCTCTTTATCTAGTACTTTATCAATTAATGATAAATTTTCTTCACATTCTTTTTTATTTAAACAATTAATTGTATTCTCATTAATATCATAAAAAAATAGTCCATTTTTTTTTGATTCTTGAAAATTAACACTTACATAAGTTGAAATCTTTTTGCTTTTATAAATAATATATAAATTACTAATTTTTCCATTAGTGTATGGTCCAAATTTAGGTATTTGTGTGTTAATTATTCCTAATTCATGTAATTCCATACTATCCTCCTTTAATTAGATTTATTGTATCACATCTTTGATAAATAATTAAATTCTAAATTTATGCTATAATTGTATGTAGGTGATGTTTATATGTCTAACAAGTTGATCAATAATAAATCTTTAATGCAAGAATATAATTATAAAAAAAATATCAATATAAACCTAGAAAATTTATCTCTTGGTTCTAAACGAAAAATCTGGTGGATATGCAACAAAGGGCATGAATGGGAAGCAAGTATAAATAATAGAAATAAAGGGACGGGCTGCCCTCAGTGTTCTGGACGACAAGTTATTGTCGGCTATAATGATCTTGCAACAGTTAATCCAAAATTAGCTAAAGAATGGAATTATGAAAAAAATGGCGAATTAAAGCCAGATATGGTTATGGCTAATAGTGGTAAAAAGGTCTGGTGGATATGCAAGAAAGGACACGAATGGGAAGCAAGCATAGATAATAGAAGTAGAGGTAGAGATTGTCCTTTTTGTGCAAATAAGCAATTACTTAAAGGTTATAATGATCTTGCAACAATAAATCCAAAATTAGCTAAAGAATGGAATTATGAAAAGAATGGCGAATTAAAGCCAGATATGATTATGGCTAATAGTGGTAAAAAAGTATGGTGGATATGCAACAAAGAACACGAATGGGAAGCCAGTGTAATTAATAGGAATAGAGGTACAGGATGTTCAATTTGTACTGGGCAACAAGTTTATAAAGGCTATAATGATTTTGCAACAATAAATCCAAAATTAGCTAAAGAATGGAATTATGAAAAAAATGATAAATTAAAGCCAGATATGGTTATGACAAATAGTAATAGAAAAGTATGGTGGAAGTGTAACAAAGGGCATGAATGGCAAGCAACAATATATAGCCGAAATAATGGTAATGGGTGTCCTACTTGTGCAAAAGAGTTGCAAAGTTCTTTTCCAGAACAAGCGATTTATTTTTATATAAAAAAAGCATTCCCTGATGCCATCAATGGTGATCATCATTTGAAAATGGAATTAGATATTTTTATTCCATCAAAAAAAATTGCTATTGAATATGATGGGTCATTTTGGCATAAAAATCTGAAAAGTGATGAAAGAAAAAATAAAATTTGTAAAGAAAATAAGATACTTTTATTTAGGGTAAAAGAAAATATAAAGGAAGAAAGTGTTGAAAATGATTACTTAAGAATTATTCCATGCACATATTCTGATGCAGGAATAAAATCTGCTATAGAACTTTTAGTAAAATACTTAAATAAGAAAGTAGATGTTAATTTAGATAGAGATCGCGCTTTAATATATTCTTCGTTTATAAATAACCAAAAAGAACGTTCCTTAATGCATATTAATCCTAATGTTGCAAAAGAGTGGAATAATGAAAAAAATGGTGAATTAAAGCCAGATATGGTTATGGCTAATAGCGGCAAAAAAGTCTGGTGGATATGTAGCAAAAGACACGAATGGCAAGCAATAATAAGAAGTCGAAATAATGGGGCAGGTTGTCCTATTTGTGCGAATCAACAAATACTTAAGGGTTATAATGACCTTGCTACAGTAAATCCGAAATTATCAAAGGAATGGAATAATGAAAAAAATGGTGAACTAAAGCCAGATATGGTTATGGCTAATAGTGGTAAAAAAGTCTGGTGGATATGTAGCAAAGGACACGAATGGCAAGCAACAATAACTAATAGACAAAAAGGTTCAGGTTGTCCTCAGTGTTCTGGACGACAAGTTATTATTGGCTATAATGATCTTGCAACTGTAAATCCGAAATTATCAAAGGAATGGAATAATGAAAAAAATGGTGAACTAAAGCCAAATATGGTCATGGCCAATAGCAATAAAAAAGTATGGTGGATATGCAATGAAGGTCATGAATGGCAAGCAAGTATAGTTAACAGAAATAGAGGAAATAGCTGCCCTAAATGTATTATCAAAAAAAGATGATTAGAGTTATATCTCAAAATCATCTTTTTCTTTGCTTAAATTATTGTCCCAACCTGTAATTCTATCAAATGTTTTTTCATTAATAATTTGATTATTATACATATCAGAAACAACTTCTGAATATATATCTTCCTTATCTTTTTTATTAAACATTCTCTTTAAAAATTTAACTAGCTTTTCAAATAAGTACTGCAATTGTTGAAGTTGGTATTTCAAATCAAAATTATCACTTTTTAATTCTTTTATTTGTTTTTCTTGAGTTTCTACTTTTTCATTTAAGTTTTCAACTCTTAATTCTAATGCTTCATTATTTTCTCGTAAGTTTTTAAGTCTTTTGCTATCTTGTCTTGCTTGTTTAGTAATAATATTTAAGTTTGCTGATAGATCTTTTACGTCTCTATAATCATCTGTAGTTTTATCAACTTTATCAATATAGTCTTCCAATTTATCTTTTTGTTCTTTAGAAATAATAAATAAATTATCTTTTAATGGAACTTTCTTAAGCTTTTTTATTTCATTCTTAATAATATTAGAATTAGATTTTAGTTCTAAGGAATTATTACCTATCACATCTATTTCTTTTTGGTGTTTCTCAATTAAAGCTTTAGTTTCTTGATAATTAGACATATCACATACATGAATATCTCTATTTCTTCCTTTAAGCTTTTGCTTTAAAGTAGCATCTAAATTATATTCTTTATTATATTCTTCAATACATAAAATTCTCATTTTATCCTGTAATTCTTTTAGTGAATTTCTTGTAAAAACATCAGTTTTACCAACTTGCATAGACATACCAGTTTTACAATTATATTTTATAGGTACACCAACTATATGAAGGTGTGGAGAAGTTTCATCATAATGAATAATAGCACTACAAATTTTAAAGTTTGGAAGTAATAGTTCTAAATCATCAACTTGTTTTATAAAAACATTTGTCATTTTATGCTTATATGTCATTGATTTAGTATCCCAGAATTTTTTATTTCCAAGTTCAATTATTATTTGTACTGCTAAATCACTTTTTGAATTATTACTAATTTTTTTGAAATAATCTTCTATTTTTCTGTCATCTCTTGTTTGCTTATTGTTATATTCTAATCTTGCTTCTTCAAATTCATTTTTATAAAAACGAAGTACATCATTATATAGTGAAGTAGTTCCTTTTATAACCACAATTTCATCTTGTCTATTATCATATTTTCTATAGTTATGTTTATCAGCTGTTGATAATTGCTTGGCATTTTGAATAGCGTTATTACTCATAGAATTAGTTCCACTAACATTATTTTTTGATGTTAATCTTACACTATTTTTCTTGTTTTTATCACTTCCAATATGGAAAGAGTAAGAAAGTTCTTCCATTTTATCACCATCCTTTTTTAGGTATATTTTGTTTTGACATAATATATAACCCCCTAGGTATCTTGTCATACTAACAAGATACCAGTGGGCTAAGGTTTAACACCTTAGAATCCGTTTGCTTTATTTCGTAATATTTCAAAACTTTGTAATGAAATTAAACTACATAAAGAATTGATATAAAATACTATCGCCACTTTCATTGAACAAGTTCAACAAAACGTGCCACGTATTTTATTTTTTTATTAATTCAATTTTAATCGGTTTACTAGGAACATCTTTTAAATCCCTTAAAGGTGTAAAAGATGCTTCGGTAGGAATGTAGTTAAATAATTTATCTAACTCATCTTTATCTTTAGTTACAACAATGTTAT
>CAKOLP010000049.1 GCA_934096025.1 uncultured Bacilli bacterium | reverse complement strand
TCAAGAAATTTTGAATGAAAGGAGAAGTATAATCAATCGATTCCATGCCAAAATCTCTTAAGATTGATTATACAAGGAAAAATATGAAAACAAATGGATTTATCGATTATAATAATATACAAATAACAAAACAAACTAAAGAAGAATGTATTGCTGAGGTATCTATAAATGAAAACTCCCTTAATCCTTTTAATATAGTTCACGGAGGCTTAATTTTTACACTTGGAGATACAGTCACAGGATTTCACGCCAATTTATTAAACGGAAACTCTTTAACATTAGATGCCACTATTGACTTTTTGAAACCCGGCAGTGGAACTAAACTTATTGCCAAAAGTAAACTTATTAAAAGCGGTACTTCAACTTGTATTTTATTTGCCTATATATATAATGATAAAGAAGAACTAATTGCCATAATGAAAACAACATATTTTTACATTAAAAAATGAATATTATCGGTATAATATGTGAATACAATCCCTTTCATAATGGTCACATCTATCATATAAGACAAATAAAAAAACTATACCCTGATTCTTTAATTATTCTTATATTAAACGGATATTTTTTAGAACGTGGGGAAATATCAATTCTTACGAAAGAATCAAAAACTAAAATAGTACTTGAGCATGAAGTGGACATTGTCTTGGAACTTCCCGTTTTATTTGGTACTCAATCTGCTGATACTTTCGCAGAAATAGCCATAAAAATGCTAAATCATTTCAAAGTAAACAAACTTATTTTTGGTAGTGAATGTGATGATATTAATATGCTTACTAATCTAGCCCAAAAACAATTAAATCCTGAATTTAACGAACAAATAAAAGATTATCTCAAAAAAGGCATAAATTATCCTACAGCTTTAGCTAAAGCGACAAATACTGATTTTACTTTTAATCCTAATGACTTACTAGGCATTTCCTATATAAAAGCAATTCTTAAAAACAACTTTGCTATTAGTCCGATAACAATCAAAAGAACAAATAGCTATCATGATACAATAAAAAAAGACAAAATAATAAGTGCATCAAACATAAGAGCTAAACTAGCCCAAAATAAAAATATCAAAAAATATCTTCCCAAATTAAGTTATCAAAATATCCAGTTAATTAATAATGAAACTTTATTTAAGCTTTTAAAATATAAAATACTTACCTGCGAAAACCTTGATAGCTACTTAGATGTAACCGAGGGTATTCATTATAGATTACAAAAACATATGAAAACTGCCCAAAACTTCCCAGAGTTTATCGACTCAATCAAAACTAAAAGATACACATTTAACAAACTAAATCGTATGTTAATTCATATACTTTTAGGCATTAAGAAAAACAAACCAGAAGATATCGAGTACATCAAAATATTGGGATTTAATAAACGGGGTCAAGAATACATTAAAACAATTAAAAAAGATATAAGCATTCCCACAAGCCCTGTAGTAACCTCAAAGACTTATATCTACGAACTAAATGCCAGTCTAATCTATGACTTAATATGTAACACTGATACTTATACATTTGAACTAAAAAATAAGCCAATTATCAAAAATTGACTTATTTTTTTAGAAACTCATTAATTCTTCTTCTTTTCTCTTAATTTCTTCATCAACTAATTTATTATATTTATTAATTAGTTCTTGTACTTCTTCTAATAAATCTTTTTCTTCATCTTCTGGGTGTTCTTCCTTTTTTATTTCTGTATTTGCTTCTTGTCTTATATTTCTTAAAGCAACCTTAGCTTCTTCCCCAGTATTCTTAGCTTGTTTAACATAATCACGTCTTTTTTCTTCTGTTAACTCAGGAATACTTAATATAATCATTTCCCCATTATTCGTCGGGGTAATCCCTAAATTTGCTTCATTTAAAGCTTTTTCAATATCCTTTAGTGAACTTCTATCAAAAGGCTTGATAAAAAGTTGTCTAGCTTCTGGTACAGTAATATTTGCTACACTTTGAATCGGTGTAGGATTACCATAAAAATTAACCATTATCCCATTTAGTAATGCCGGATTTGCTCTCCCAGCTCTTATAGTTACAAGTTTTGCTTGTAAATTTTCAATAGTTAAATGCATTTTCTTTTCTATATCGTTCATAATGTCTCCTTTTTAAATTTCTATACTATCATTATAATTAATTTTATTAGATTTTACAATAAAATTTATCACTAATTTACCATTTTTACTTACACTTAAAGCCTTACTAGTATTATATTGACTATTTTTTAAAGCTTCAATCGTTCCATTTATATCTATTACTTGTTCATTTTCATCAAGAGTCTGTGTATCCGTAAGTCTTTTGTTTACACTTTCATTAATCTGTTCTTCACTAATATTAAAGTTTTGCAACAAATCACTTTCTTTATATATATTTCCTGTATTTTTATCAATAACAAAACTCTTTATATTTACTGGTGTACTTCCACTGCTACAATTATAATTATAATCATATATTACAACACTTAAATAATTACTATAAGTTGTTATTTGATATTCCCTAGTATTTGCTGTATATACATCATCTTCACAAACTATTCCCTCAGGCAAACTAGTAATACTATTTTCCATATTTTTTAATTCTTCATGCAAAGTATTATTTATAGCTTCTAAACCCTTAATGTTTAAAACTAAATCTTCATATACAATCTCATGAGTAACTTCTTTTCCATTATCTAAATAAATATAATCTTTACTATCATCTATCCGGATATCTTCTTCTTTTTTGGCTACCCTTTCATCTTCCCCAATATTAACCATATAATTCATAAAGAAATATCCCCCGATAACAAAAGTTAAAAGAAGTATAATTAAAAACGCCATTCCAATTTTATTTTTTGTATTCTCCATATATACCTCAGTCTTCTAAATATGTATTAAAAATAATTCGTAAACTATCCATTTTTTCAGTCATCTTTTCTCGTGTCCAATACTTACTTGGAACTATATCCCCGGTTCTAAAATTCGTCTCTGTATCAAATAATAACACATCTTTATCTCCCATAACTAATAATGAGGGAGCATAAATCTCAGCCTTATCTAAATCATTATATAAAACATAATCACTTAACTTTGCCACTATATCTTCATATGTTGCATTATTATCTTTTCTATTTTTCATAAAATCATAATAATATATTTCCGTAATTCCTACTTCTTTAGCTACTTTATTTACCATATAAAGATAATAATTAACCCACTTACTTTCAGTTCCAAAAACTACTATACCCTTTTTACCATTTGCAACCATTCTTGCTTCCGTAGCATTAACTAATTTAAACACATTATCTTTATCTACCATAGTAAACATACTTGCTACTTTTTCTTTATCATCAACTTCTACTTTATAATCTTTCGTACCTAGATAAATAAACCCATATAAAAGTACTATAAATAAAATAATATATACTACCATTTGAGCTTTACTTTTAAATAAATGCTTATTTTTTATATAAATCTTTTCTTCTGCCATTTAAACATCTCCATCAATATTTTATCAAATATTTCCTTTTTTATAAAGATTTCCCCAAAATTATTGTCAACAAATTGTAAAAAGCAAAGCTTATATACTTTGCTTAATCAGCTAACTTAGCACTTACAACTTTACTAACGCCAGATTCTTGCATAGTAATACCATACAAAGAATCAGCATATTCCATCATTCTTTTCTTATGAGTAATCACAATAAATTGACTCTTAGCTTTTTCTTGATTTAAGTAACTACCAAACATATCGACATTTACTTCATCTAGTGCTGCTTCTGCTTCATCTAGTATTACAAAAGGTGATGGTTTTACTCTTAACATTGCAAAAAGTAAACATATTGCTGTTAATGCTTTTTCTCCCCCACTTAAAGACAGTGGTGAATTAATCTTTTTTCCCGGTGGTATAGCTACGATATCAATTCCAGTATTAAGTAAATCATTCGGGTCACTCAACACCAATTCTCCCTTGCCACCTTTAAACATAAGTTTAAATATTTCACTAAATTCTTTCTTAACTTTTTCAAAGGAACTGGCAAATTTTTCCACCATTATATCATCCATTTCCCCGATAATACCTTTTAGTTCCAAAGAAGATGTTTCCAAATCATACTTTTGGGCTGTTAAAAAATCATATCTTTTTGATAATCTTTCATATTCTTCTATAGCACCTGTATTAACATTGCCTAATGAATTCATATCCTTTTTTAAAGCACTTACTCTTTCTCTAGCAATATCTGCTTCCATTTCCAAAGCATAACCAGATGTCGCAGCATCATATGTTAAGCTATATTCATTACTTAAATCACTAAGTAAATTATCTAACTTAACTTCAATTTTTCCCATTTTAATCTCTTTATCTTTTAAGCTATTATTAATATTATTAAAACTAATATTATTATCTTTTATTTCCTTTTCTAAAGCTATTATATCTTCTTGAAGATCACCTTTATTATCTAATAACTTCTTAATATCATTTTCTAATACTTCTTTATCTTTCGTTAAAGCATTTATATTTTCCATTAATTCTACTAGTTTTTTATCTAAACTATTATCTTTTAAGTTATTTAACCCCTCAAGTTCACTTACCACATTTATATGTTCTTCAGTTACTCTACTTAAACTAGTTTTCTTATTAAAAAGCTCATCATTTAATAAGATAATATATTTATTTAATACATTTTCTCTTTCTTCAAGTTCTAATAATTCTTTACCTATACTATCTTCTTCACTCGTTAAATCACTAACAGTTAACTTAAGTCTTTCTAAATCACTTCGAAGTTTATTAAGCTCATTTTTCTCATTTAACATACTATTTTTCTTACTAGAACCTCCGGTAATGGATCCGCCGATATGTAGTATATCTCCGTCTAAAGAAACAATCCTATATTTATAATTGATAATCTTCCCAATAATATTCATAGTTCTTTCATTATCAACCACAATTACTTGCCCCAGTTGATTCGTAATTATATTTTTATAAACCATATCATAACTTACTAAATCACTAAGTATTCCTACATACCCACTTATATTTCTAATATCATTTATAACATCATAATCAATACTCCGAGGTTTTATAACATTTAAAGGATAAAAGGTTGCTCTCCCTAATTTTCTTTCTTTTAAAAATGCTATAGCATTCAAAGCCGAATTATCATCATCTACTACTAAATAATTACTTGCTGCCCCAAGTGCTACATCTAAAGCTAGCATAAACTTATCATCAGTATTAATTAACTTACCAATTGTATTATGTATACCATAAAGTCTTGGATTATTCAAAATAGTTCTAACCCCTATAGGTAGGGAAGTAGCACTCAATATGTTGTTTTCTAATATTTCAATCTTATTTTGCAACAAATATAAAGCTTTATTATTATCCATTAAACTATTTGTAACTGTACTCTTTTTTACTTTTAAAACTAAAAGCTTATTTTTAACTTCATCTAGTTTATCTCTTTCCCCTTTAATGCTTGCTTCGATATCTAAGACTTCTTTATTCATAACAAACATACTTTTATTAAGTCTTAGTTCTTCTTCCTTTAAGTGCAACAAATTATTATTAAGGGTATTATTATTTACTTCATATTTTTGTCTTTCTAAAGTTATTTTCTTTTCACTATTTAACTCACTAATTTGTTCACTTAATAGCATAAACTCATCTTTTTTCTGATTAACTTTATCTTCAAGCTCTAAATTAGCAAGCTTTAACTTTTCAAGTTTACTTTCTTTAATACTATCTTTAAAACCTACGACCTTTTCTTTTAAATTATCTACTTCATTTTTTAAAGCACTATACTCTAAATTTAAATCAGTTATATCTTTAGCAATTAAAGCAATATCAATACTTTCTAATTCCTCTTTAATATCTAAATACTTTCTTGCTACAATACTTTGTTCTTTTAAAGGCTCTACGGACTTAGATAATTCATCAATTATTAACTTTATTCTCGTTAAATTTTCTTCAGTCTTTTCTAACTTTTTTAAACTTTCTTCTTTTCTTTTTTTATACTTTAATACACATGCTGCACTTTCAAATATTATTCTTCTATCTAAAGACTTTGAATTAACTATATCTGTTACATTTCCTTGACTAATAATATTAAAAGCAGAACTTCCTGCACCCGAATCAATAAATAATTCTGTAATATCTTTAAGTCTTACTCGGGAATTATTAATATAATATTCATTTTCCCCGGTAGAATATACTACTCTTTTTATTTCTACTTCTTTAAAATCACTTTTTAAATAATTATCACTATTATCAAACGTTAAAGCTACCATTGCTCTTTTTTGGGCTTCTCTAGATTCACTTCCGGAAAAAATACAATCAGTCATATTACTAAATCCCCGTAATGACTTTACTGATTGTTCTCCTAAAACCCATCTTACTGCATCAACAATATTACTCTTTCCTGACCCATTCGGACCCACTATCCCTGTAATACCCGGATTTATCTCTAAATCTAATTTATCTGCAAAAGACTTAAACCCTTGAGCTTTTATACTTTTTAAATACATATACTCACCTTGCACTTTTATTTAAAGCATCTAATGCTGCTTTTTGTTCGGCTTCTTTTTTACTTTTACCTTTTCCCTTGCCATATACTATATTATCTATTTTTACTGCTACTTCGAAAGTCTTATTATGTGCTTCCCCATATTCATTAGTAATTACATATTCTAAAGACTTCTGATCTGTTTGCACTACTTCTTGTA
>CAKOLP010000048.1 GCA_934096025.1 uncultured Bacilli bacterium | reverse complement strand
GTTTGGGCATTATATGCTTATGGTGCTAGTCACGTATTACAAGAAATATTAACTGTTAAAGCTGACGATATCACAGGTCGTGTTAAAGTTTATGAAGCTTTAGTTAAAGGTAAGACAATTGATCAAGCTGGTGTACCAGAATCATTCCGAGTATTAGTTAAAGAATTCCAAGCTTTAGGACTAGATGTTCAAGTTGTAGATAAAGAAGATAATGTTTTAGAATTCAAAGACATTGAAGAAGATGAAGATGATAAAGATGCTTTTAGAATCGATGAAATTGAAGTTACAACAAATGATTTAAAAGAAGAAGTTGAAGATACACCTTTAGAAGAAGAAGATATTGATGATTTTGAAAGTGATAATTTAGATGATCTTGAGTTTCCAGGAGATCTTGAAGATTTAAATGAAGATGGGTTAGGTGAATAAAAATGATTGATGTAAGTAAATTTAAAGGTATTAAAATTAGTATTGCATCTCCAGAAAAGATTCGTTCTTGGTCTTACGGGGAAGTAAAAAAACCTGAAACTATAAATTATCGTACGCTTAAACCTGAAAGAGATGGACTATTTTGTGAAAAGATTTTCGGACCATCTAAAGACTTTGAATGTTCTTGTGGAAAGTATAAAAGACTAAGATATAAAAATATTGTTTGTGACCGTTGTGGTGTTGAAGTTACACGTTCAAAGGTAAGGAGAGAAAGAATGGGGCACATTGAACTTGCTGCTCCTTGCTCTCACATCTGGTTCTTTAAAGGAGTTCCATCAAAAATGGGCTTAGTTTTGGATATGTCTCCGCGTGACTTAGAAGAAGTATTATACTTTGTAAGTTATGTTGTAATAGACCCAGGAACAGCGCCTTTAGAAAGGAAACAAACTTTATCTGATAAAGAATATAGAACTTATTATGAAAAATATGGTAATAGCTTTGAAGTAGGTATGGGTGCTGAAGCAATTAAAGAATTACTAAAAAGAGTTGATATAGATAAAGAAGTTGAAGAATTAAGACGTGATTTAGAAGATGCAACTGGACAAAAAAGAATTCGTTTAGTAAAAAGACTTGATTGTTTAGTAGCTTTCCAAGAATCTGGAAATAAACCTGAGTGGATGGTACTTGATGTTTTACCAGTAATTCCACCAGAATTAAGACCAATGATTCAACTTGATGGTGGTCGTTTTGCAACAAGTGATTTAAATGATTTATATCGTCGTATTATTAATAGAAATAATCGTTTGAAGAAATTATTAGAACTTGGAGCTCCATCAATTATTGTTCAAAATGAAAAAAGAATGCTTCAAGAAGCTGTAGACTCTTTATTTGATAATGGTAGACGGGGAAGAAGTATTACTGCTGCATCTAATAGACCATTAAAGAGTTTATCTAGTATGTTAAAAGGAAAACAAGGTAGATTCCGTCAAAACTTACTTGGTAAGAGAGTTGATTATTCCGGACGTTCAGTTATCGTTGTAGGACCTAATTTAAAAATGTATCAATGTGGTCTACCAAAAGAAATGGCTATTGAGTTATTTAAACCACATGTAATTAATGGTATTGTTGAGCGAGGTCTTGCACATAACATTAAGGGTGCTAAAAAATTAATTGATGCTCGTGATGAATCAGTATGGGATATTGTTGAAGATGTAATAACAGAATATCCAGTACTTCTAAATAGAGCCCCAACACTACATAGATTAGGTATTCAAGCATTTGAACCTGTATTAGTTGGTGGAAAAGCTATTCGACTTCACCCATTAGTATGTACTGCATTTAATGCCGACTTCGATGGTGACCAAATGGCTGTCCATGTACCTTTAAGCGAAGAAGCAAAAGCAGAAGCTCGTATTCTAATGCTTGGGGCTAATAATATCTTAAATCCAAAAGATGGAAAACCTATCGTTACACCATCACAAGATATGGTATTAGGTAACTGTTATTTAACAATTGAAAAAGCCGGAGAACCAAATGAGGGTCATGTTTATAAAGATCCTAATGAAGCTTTAATGGCTTATGAAAGAAAAGAATTAACTTTACATACAAGAATTGCTATACCTGTAAATTCTTTTAAATATAAGTTATTTGCAGATAATCAAAAGAACAAATATTTAGTTACAACTGTTGGAAAAATTAAGTTTAACGAAATATTGCCAGATACTTATCCATATGTTCAAGAGGGAACAAAGGAAAATATTGAGGGTCTAACACCTGATAAATATTTCTTAGAAATGGGAACTAATATTCCTGAGGCGATTAAAAATATGGATTTAGTACAACCTTTTATTCAAAAGACTTTAGGACAACTAATTGCTCAAGTATTCAAAAGATACAAAACAACAGAAACTTCTATTATGCTAGATAAATTAAAAGATTTAGGATTTAAATATTCTACTCTTGCTGGTATTACTGTTTCTATTGCCGATGTTGTAAGAAGTGAGAAAAAAGACGAAATAATCGAAGAAGCTAAGAAAAAAGTTGATAAAATTAATAAGCAATATCAAAGAGGTTTAATTACTGAAGCCGAAAGATATGCAAGTGTTATTGAACTTTGGACAAAAGCTACTGACGATGTTAAAAATGAACTTAAAGAAATTAGTGAAAACAATTATGATAATCCAATATTTATGATGATGAATAGTGGAGCTCGTGGTAAAATATCTAACTTTACCCAACTTGCTGGTATGCGGGGATTAATGGCTAAGCCAGATGGTTCAACTGTAGAAATACCAATTACATCTTCATTTATTGAGGGATTAACAGTGTCTGAGTTCTTCTTATCAACTCATGGTTCTCGGAAAGGGGACGCCGATACTGCCTTAAGAACAGCAGACTCTGGATATTTGACTAGAAGACTTGTAGATGTTGCTCAAGATATTATTGTTAAAGATTATGATTGTGGCTCTGTTCAAGGTTTAGTGGTATATGATTTATTAAATGAAAAAGATAATTCTGTTATTGAACCACTTGCTGAACGTATTTTAGGAAGATTTGCATCAAAGAGAATTATTAATCCAGAAACTAAAGAAGTTATTGTTAATGCTGGAGAAATGATTAACGAAAATGCAGTAGCTAAAATAACTAAAGCCGGAATTAAAAAAGTCGAAATACGTAGTGTCTTAACTTGTAAAGCTGACAATGGTGTATGTCAAAAATGTTATGGTAGAAACCTTGCTACCGGTAACTTAGTAGAAAAAGGAGAAGCTGTAGGTATAATGGCTGCTCAGTCTATCGGTGAACCTGGTACACAGCTTACAATGCGTACATTCCATACTGGTGGTGTTGCTGGTGGAGATGATATCACTCAAGGGCTTCCAAGAGTTGAAGAATTATTTGAAGCACGTATACCAAAAGGTAAAGCTACGATTGCTGAAATATCTGGTAAAGTTATCGGTATTGAAGAACAAAATGGTAAACATAATATTACAATTGAAAATGAAGCAGGCGTAAGAGAACATATTACTAATTACAATATGAAGTTACGTGTTGCTGTAGGGGATAATGTTGAAGCTGGTGATAGATTAACTGAGGGTGTTATTTCTCCGAAAGAATTATTAGCTGTAACAGACCCACTTACTGCTCAAGAATATATTATGAAAGAAGTTCAAAAGGTATATAAACTTCAAGGTGTTGATATTTCTGATAAACATATCGAAATAATTGTTAAGAGAATGATTAACAAGGTAAGAATTACTGATGCGGGAGATACTGATTTTGTTGAGGGTCTAGCTGTATCATTAAGAGAATTTACAAATGGTAATAAACCTTATATTTTAGAAGGAAAAACACCTGCAAAAGGAAATCCAATCATGCTTGGTATTACTAAGAGTTCTTTAGAAACTGATTCATTCTTGTCTGCTGCTTCATTCCAAGAAACTACAAGAGTTTTAACAGACGCTGCTATCCATGGTAAAGTAGATAATTTAGTAGGTCTAAAAGAAAACGTTATCATTGGTAAATTAATTCCAGCAGGTACTGGCTATAAACAATATAGTGATATAGTTTTAGAACTTGAAAAAGACATCTTAGATGAAGACGCCCAAGAAGCTTTAGAAGATAAATTATTAGATAATGATGATTTATTAGATTATACAAAAGAAATGAATGCATAATTTGTTTCTTTTTTTTGTCTTTAAATTTAGTTGATATCAAAGTACGGTTTTAAATATAAAAATTTTAATAATATAATAATGTTTTTATTTATAATGAGTTCAATAGATATAAATAAGGATAATAAATATAATAAGTTTAATAAATATAGTAAGTTTAATATATATTATGATAAAAGCAGAAAAATTAAATGCAGTAAAAAATTTTATAAGTAAAAAAAAGAAAGCTTTATGCTTCCTTGGTTGGTAGGGGTGTAATGTTTAAATCACAACCCATAGATTTTAATAAAGTAGTGTATTTGTTATAGTATTTTTCATAATCTTTTAAGTAGGTATCATCTTTCATAATGCTAAAAGGTATAACTTTATGATTATAATGTACTGCTGTAGAAATAGGGTTACCGTCATATTTAGTAAATATTAATTCTCCCCCTAAGTTATCGAATGTTATGGTAGTCTCCTTATTTGGTTTAATAGTTTTTGTTATATCTAATGTTGCCATAAAACCAATTAATTTGTTATAGTCATTTGTTCCATATTGGTTAGATATGAAGTTTCCTAAAGAATACATTACTATAGTATCATTTATTTTAGTAATTGGTTGCAGTATATGAGGATGATTACCGATTACAATATCTACACCTAAATCAGCTAGAAATTGTGCAATCTCTAGTTCTTCAGCATTTGGAGAATCTATATATTCAATACCCCAGTGCATAGCTACAATTAAAACATCAACACTATCACGAACGGCATTTATATCATTTTTTACTCGTTCTTTATCAAATTTATTTACTAAATACTTTTTATTTTGGGGAGTACTTAGTCCATTATCAATTGTCGTATATGATAATAAAGTATAAGTAATGTTATTTTTTTCTTTTATTTGGTAGTTTTTTGTTGCTTCATCACTTTCGTTCATTCCGCTATATAAGTAATCTGTTGTCTTAAAGTACTTTAAAGTATTTAAAACACCTTGTTCTCCACGGTCAAAAGAGTGATTTGAAGCAAGAGAAACAGTATTAAAACCTATATTCCACATAGCGCTAGGATAAGCACTAGGTGTGTAAAATCTTGGATATCCACTATAAGGAATGGAGTTATCTCCGGTCGGAGTTTCCTGATTATAATAAGCTATATCATATTGTTTTACTATATCTTTAACATAGGAAAGTGCAGGACTAAAGTCATAATTACCATTATTTCCATAAACTACATTTATCATGTTATGGATTAGACCATCGCCGGTTGCTAATAGCTTTAGTTTGTATACCTCATCTTTAACGGGTTTATTTACTTTATTTTCCTTATTTGTATTTGTTTTTGTATTTGTTTCTATTTCATTCGTGGGCTTATTAAAATATATTTTATAAGTACTAAATGATATTATTAATAATAGAAAAACAATAATGTATTTAAAACTATTTTTTAGTTTTCTTTTTCTTCTTCTTTTCATATTATTTACTCATTATATTATATATTTCTTCTTTTTCTAGATTATGTATAGGATTTTGGAAATTTGGTAACAGATGTAAGTGTAAGTGTTTAATTACTTGGTCTGTTCCATAATTAATTAAAAATGTTAGGGAATCCTTATCTAAGTTTTCCATAAGTTTTTTAGCTTCCATTTTTCCTTTGGCAAAGATATATTTAAGGGTATCTTCAGAGACTTCATAAATATCTTCATAGTGTTTTTTAGGTATAACTAAAGTATGGCCATCTGTATTGGGATAGGCATCTAACATTATTAAAATATCATCATCTTCATAAAGAATTAATGCCGGTACTTCCTTTCTTACTATTTTACAAAATAAACAATCATCTTTCATTTTAATCACCAATTTTAGTATAACAGAATGTGTGTACTTTTGTCTAGTAATTGCATATATTGAAATAGGAGTGTGATATATTTTGTCTAGTTATAAAGAAATAGTTACAAAAGCAGTAATAGGAAAAGCTAAAAAAACAAATAGTCATGAGTATAATTTAAAACCAGAAGAAGATGCAAATACTGTTTTAGGCTGTTGGGTAATTAATCATTCTTTTAATGGGTCTAAGAGTAGTGATGGCTCAGTTTTAGTAAATGGGTCTTTTGATGTAAATGTTTGGTATTCTTATGATACAGATAAAAAGACTGCAGTTACTACAAGGAAATTTAGTTATACAGATAAGTTAAATGTTCCTATAAAACAGGATAGTAATATGGATAGTGCTAGTGAAATTATAGTTAGATGTTTAAAACAACCTACAGTGTCTAATGTAAAAATTGATGGTGGAGTAGTAAACTTAGATATTGAAAAAGAAATGGGTGTAGAGATTGTTGGGGATACAAAAGTTAAAATAAGTGTCGAAGATGATTATGATGATTATGATGAAATAATAGATGATGAAGAAGTAGAAGAAATAATCGGTGAAGTAAATGAAAATTATTTAGATGAAAATAATAGAATAAAAATAAATAATAAAGAATTAAAAGAAGAAATAAATAATATAAAAAATAATTTGAATATAAATATTAATTTAAAAAAAGAAAAAATAAAAAATGAATATTTAAATAAAATAAAAAATAATGAAATAATAGAAATAAATAATTTAGAAAAAATAAATATGCAAATAAATA
>CAKOLP010000047.1 GCA_934096025.1 uncultured Bacilli bacterium | reverse complement strand
CACGCATTATATATAAAGTTGAAAAGAAAGATGATTAAATCAGATATAAAAAAAGGAGATGTTTATTATGCTTCATTGGACCCGATTGTTGGTAGTGAACAAAACGGAACTAGACCGGTGGTAATAGTTCAAAATGACTTAGCAAATAAATGTAGCCCTGTTGTTTTAATTGCTCCAATAACGAGTAGAGTATATTCTAAGCCCAAATTAAGTACACATGTATATTTAAGAAAATATAAAAAAATTACACACGATTCAATAATTTTAATGGAACAAATTAGAGTTATAGATAAATCAAGATTAAAATCCTATATCTGCACATTAGATGAAAAACAAATGCGAGAAACAGATAGAGCAATATTAAATGCTTTTGGAATAGATTTGAATAGACTTATATATCAACAAGAATAAAATGTGCGGTTCAAAAAAACGCACAATGGTAAAAAAATGAAAGAACTTGTATTCTGTAATTGTGAATGCAAGTTCTATTTTCTTATAAAGGAGGAGATAGAATGCCAGAACAAAACATTAAAAAGGTTTATGAGGTTTCTGATATACAAAAGATACTAGGATTAGGAAGAAGTAAAACATACGAATTTTTAGATGAAGTTTATAGAAATAGAAAGCCGTTTAATGTTATTAAAATCGGAAAGTTATACAAAGTTCCAAAAGATAGTTTTGATAAATGGATTGATGGAGGTATGACAATGCCAGAGCAAGTATGATTTCTGATTTAATTAGAAAGGGAAGATAAATATGGAAGAAACAGTACAAGAATATAAAGGTAGCATAGCATTTTTTTATAGAAACTCTTGGTATCATAGAAAAAAAGAACTACAAGAAGATGGTAGTACAAAATATGGTAGAGTTGGTGGATTTAAAACACCAGAACTTGCCGAAGAAAACTACTATAAATGTCTAGAAGAATATGAAGAACAAAGAAGAAATTATATTGCACCAATAATAGATAAGGAAATATTATTTAAGGATTATCTAATTTATTGGTTTGAAAAAGTATTTTCTCCAAAAGTAGAAAGTACAACTTCAATGTCAATCTCTTATGCAGTTTATAATCTTATAATTCCCTGTCTTCCTTATGACATAAAAGCAAGATTAGCAACAACTGATTTTATAAATCAAACATTAGAAAAAATAGATAAGTTAGGCAAAACAACTGCTAATAAGAGTAGAGAGGTATTTAACCTAGTTTTTCAAGATATAGTTCACGATGGAATATTAACAGTAAATCCTGTTGATTCAGCAAAAGTTTACAAGAGAGGTAAACCTAATATCAAACTATTAACTAAAAGCGAAATTAAAACATTTCTGGCTTCTACCTGTAATAGTGAAAATTGGTATTTAGAAATATTATTAGCACTATTCTGTGGGTTAAGAAAGGGCGAAATAAGAGGATTAAAGTTTAGTGATTTTAACTATGAAAAGAGGACAGTTAGTATTTCAAGACAATTAGCAAACAAGTATGAGTTATCAAGTAATGAGTTCAAAATCAAAAAAATGATATTCGTAGAAAAAGACCCTAAAACACCTAATAGTTTTAGAACTTTAAGAGTTCCAGATATTATATGGAAAGAATTAGACAAAAGAAAGAAACTTGTAGAAATTCGTAAAAATACTTTAAAGGAAAATTATATTGATAAAGATTATATCAGCTGTCAAGATAATGGACTTCCACACGGAGGAACATCATTGAATAAATATATTGAAAATCAATGCCAAAAGAATAGTATTCCTAAAATAACAGTTCACGGATTAAGACATATATATGCAACTATCTTAATAGAACAAGGAGTACCTATTCCTAAAATATCTGCTTTGTTAGGACATAGTTCAGTTCATACAACATTTGATTTCTATTTAGATGTAATAAGTGAAAAAGAGAAAATAACTGCATTTATGAATAATACTTTTGCAATGAAAGAAAGTGAGGAATAGTTATGAAGTTTGCTACAAAGCTATATACAGATTTTAAAGTATATGCAGTGACTACAATAAAGAAAAAATATGGATTTAGAATAGTCCTAATTTATGATAATGAAGACACTAAAATTATTCAAAAGGCAGGATTTAATACGAAGAAAGAAGCAAATAATGCAAGAAATATTGCTATTACAGAACTGCATAATGGAACATTCGTTGTTTACAACAACATAAATGTTAAAACATTCTTAACTTATTGGTTAGAAGAAGTAATGAAACCTAATATAACATCTGATTCTTATGATTCATATAAGAATATAGTTTATAATCACATTATTCCTAGTCTAGGTACAATTAAAATGATAACTTTGAATACAGGACATATACAAAGACTTTATAATACAAAAGCTGATTATTCGCACGATATAGCAAAACTTTGTAAGGCTGTAATGAATAGTGCATTAAAATATGCCAAAGAAAAGAATCTAGTATCAGTTAATGTAGCAGATGGAGTTAATCTTCCTAAATGTATTAAGAAAAAAAAATATAGAACAATAGAAATAGATGTTAAGAAAACCTTAAACATAGACCAAGTAAGATTGCTAATAGAAAAAAGTAAAGAAACACCAATTCACTTACAGATTATGTTTGCAGTTCTTATGGGATTACGAAAACAAGAAATAAACGGATTAAAGTATTCAGATATAGACTTCATTCATAGAACATTAAAAATACAAAGACAACTAGGTAAAAAAGCAAATACTGATAATTCAGAACTTAAAGTTGGAGAATATACTAAACAAGAAATAGAGGTTAAAACATTTTCTAGTAATAGAGAGTTAGAGATACCGGATATATTGTTTGAAGAAATATTAGAAGAAAAGAAAAAGTATGAGAAGAACAAACGAAGAAGAATAAATGATAAGACAACGCCTTTTAAGGACTATGATTTTATAATATGTTCAACTTATGGCAATCCTAGAAGTAAGAGCTTTCATTTTAAATATTGGAAACAATTATTAAAAGAAAACAATTTACCAGACATTAGATTTCACGATTTAAGAGCAACTTATTCAACACTATTATTAAAGAACAATTTTAACTCAAAGGCTATTTCAAAACTTATGGGACACGCTACTGATATTATCACAATAGATGTATATGGAGATAATGATGAAATAATTGCAGATTGTGTTGATGAATTAGATTCATTTATAGAAAGTGTTCGTCCAGAGAATAATGAATCAGAAATACAAATTGGGGACGAATCTGATATTTCTATTGATGAAAATATTTTAAATGAATTAACAGTATTTTAATTAAAAAATAGATGATAATAAGAACAGGGTATTTTTGTGTTTACCTTGTTTTTTCAAGGAAAAAATGATAAAATAATATAGCGAAAACGCCATCTAATGTTATTTAATGTTATTTAGTCCAGAAAATAAAATTTGTGACTTTCATTCGTCCCAAAGAAAAAAGTATCAATTTAACCATTAAATTATAAGTAATGAGGACGAATTTAGGGACTAATAGTTGGCTGATAGTTATACTTTTAAAAGTTCAAAAAAAGTCACAAAAAGTTATAAAGGAGGGAGGAAAAAATGTTTAAATTACACGCACCTTATGAACCAGCAGGTGACCAACCACAAGCAATAGAAAAACTTGTAAATGGCATAAAACAAGGGGTTAAGAACCAAGTATTACTAGGAGCAACAGGTACTGGTAAGACATTTACAATGGCTAATGTAATAGCCCAAGTTAATAAACCAACTCTTGTTTTAGCACATAATAAAACACTAGCTGGTCAGTTATATTCGGAGTTAAAGGAGTTCTTCCCAGAGAACCTAGTGTGCTATTTTGTATCATATTACGATTATTATCAACCAGAAGCATATGTTCCAAGTAGTGATACATATATTGAAAAAGATTCTAGTATTAATGATGAAATAGATGAGCTTCGTCATGCAGCTACGAGTGCTTTGATAAACTATAAAGATGTAATTGTTGTATCCTCTGTATCATGTATTTATGGTATAGGTGAAAAAGAAGAATATGAAAAAAATATGCTAATTCTTAGTGTAGGGGATAAGATAAGTAGAAATAAAATATTAAATAAACTAGTGGACATGACATATGAAAGAAATGACATAGATTTTCACCGTGGTACATTTAGGGCAAGAGGAAATAGTATTGATATAATTCCTGTCAATGAAAAAGTTAAAGGGATTAGAATTACTTTAGATGAAGATGTTGTAGATGAAATAGTTATATTTGACCCCATTTCTGGAGTAGTTACAAGTTCTAAAAAAAGTATTACAATATCTCCGGCTTCGCATTTTGTTACTAGCAAAGAAAAATTAGAAGTAGCAATTGGTCGAATTGAAGAAGAATTAAAAGAAAGATTAGAAGTTTTAAAAGAAGAAAACAAACTAATTGAAGAACAAAGGCTTCGCGAAAGAACTAATTATGACATTGAAATGCTTAGAGAAACTGGTTTTTGTAATGGAGTAGAAAATTATTCAAGACACCTAGCATTAAGAGAAGCTGGGGAAACGCCATCATGTTTAATAGATTTTTTTCCGAAAGACTTTTTGTTAGTGGTAGATGAATCCCATGTGACACTACCTCAAGTGCGAGGAATGTATAATGGCGATAGAATGCGAAAAACTACATTAGTTGATTATGGCTTTAGACTTCCTAGTGCGCTTGACAATAGACCATTACGGTTTGAAGAATTTGAAGAAAAAATTAATCAAGCAATTTATGTTTCAGCAACACCAGGGGATTATGAATTAACGAAGACAAATGGCGAGTACGTTGAACAAATAATAAGACCAACCGGTCTACTAGACCCAATTATTGAAGTTCGTAAAACTGAGGGGCAAATAGATGACATTGTCGATTTAATAAATGAAAAGATAAAATTAAATGAAAGAGTACTAATAACTACCCTTACTATTCGCATGAGCGAAGAACTTACTAATTATTTAAAAGAATTAAATATTAAAGTAGCATATCTTCATAGTGAAATAAAAACTTTAGAAAGATTAAAAATAATTCATGATTTACGAAGTGGCGTTTATGATTGTATAGTGGGTATTAATCTTTTAAGAGAGGGCTTAGATATTCCGGAGGTAAGTTTAATTTGTATTTTAGATGCAGATAAGCAAGGATTTTTAAGAAGTTCCAGAAGTTTAATTCAAACAATAGGTAGAGCTGCACGTAATCAAAATGGTAAAGTAATCATGTATGCAGATACCATGAGCGAAGCGATGAACATAGCAATCGAAGAAACCAAAAGAAGACGGGAAATACAAGAAAAATATAACGAGGAACATCATATTATTCCTAAGACAATAATTAAAGAAATAAAAGAAATAGTAAGTAATGATATTGCAACTAAAAAGACAAAACTAAGCAAAAAAGAACTAAATGAAAAATTGCTAAAATTAGAAGCTGAAATGAAAAAAGCGGCCGAAAATATGGATTTTGAAAAAGCCATGGAAATAAGAGATATATATTTTGAGCTAAAAGGCATAAAATAATATTTAAAAATTGCCAAAAATATGGTAGAATTTATTTACGAGGTGAGAAGATGACAACATTTATTTTTGGACACAAGAGTCCGGATACAGATACAGTATGTTCAAGTATAGCACTTTCATATTTAAAAAATGAACTAGGGGATAAAACATTACCTAAAGTTCTTGGTAATATAAATAATGAAACAAAGTTTGTACTAGACTACTTTAAAGTTCCTGTTCCTAGCTATTTAAATGATGTTAGAATAAGAATTAAAGATATAAACTATGACAAAAAAGCATTCATAAACGAATGTAAATCAATTGATGAAGCATTTAAGATAATGCGCAAACACAATATTACTGCAATTCCTTTGGTAGATGATGAAAGGAAATTAACAGGATATGTTACATTAAAAGAATTAGCAAAATATTTAATTAATGGCGATAAGCGCATCGTAGAAACGACCCTTGATAATATTTGCGAGACTTTAAATGGTAAAGTAATAGTAAAAAGCAGTGATATTATAAGTGGTAAAATATTGAGTGCTGGTATGCAAGCTAAGACACTTAAAGCAGAGCTAAAACTTACAGAAGAAGACATTTTAATTGTTGGGGATAGATATAAAGTTTTAGATTATGCTATTGATTCTCATGTTAAATTAATTATTTTAGCTTTAAATGTTACTATTGAAGAAGATTTAATTAAAAAGGCTAAAGAAAATAATGTTAGTATAATTTCTAGTGAATTAGACAGCTTTAATATAGCTACAAAAATAATGCTAAGTAATTATATTAAAAATATTAATATTAATAAGAGTCCAGTTACAGTAAATGAAGAAGATTACTTTACTGATTTTAAAACAATGACTCATAAGATTAATCATACCAACTATCCAGTAATTAATAATAGAAATGAATGTTTAGGATTAATTAGATTAACTGGTCCAAATGATTATGAAAAGCAAAAAGTTATTTTAGTAGACCATAATAACTTAGCACAATCTGTTGAGGGAATAGAAGAAGCAGAAATTTTAGAAATAATTGACCACCATAATTTGGGGGCAATAGGCACAAATGTTCCAATCAACTTTAGATCAAAGCCAGTAGGTTGTACATCAACAATGATTTATGACATGTTTAAAGAAAGCAATGTAAAAATTCCTAAGGATATTGCTGGTCTTATGTTATCTGCAGTATTGTCTGATACACTACTTTTAACAAGTCCTACAACCACAGAATCTGACCGTTTAGCGGCTACAAAATTAGCAAAAATAGCTGGTGTTGATGTAGATAAATATGGAATAGAAATGTTAAAAGCAGCGACTTCAATCG
>CAKOLP010000046.1 GCA_934096025.1 uncultured Bacilli bacterium | reverse complement strand
ATATCATATAGTAAATATACACCTAAAAGAAAACTGATAAAAGATATAAAAATAGCTGAGAGTGATAAAGAAACGTGTTTAAGTCCTACAAGCAAACATTTAAAGCTTTATAGCATATGTAGTAATGATATTGATATTTATTTTGAAACTTTTAATAACACAAGTACTTTTACAACGAGAAAAACAGAACAAAATATCAACATAGCAAACTTAAATAATAATACATTCATGTTATGGAACTATAATGAATTCATTTATCTTAATAATAAGGTTACAAAAAGTATAAAATTATTTTCCAAAGACATATATACTCTAAATTTAATTTATCAAACAAAAGATTATTTAATCATTCCTGATTATAACGAAAACTATAAGTTCTCAAAAATCTATTACATTAACCAAAAAAATGGCAAAGTAAAAACTTTAAATTTAAGGTACGAACTATACTTTGACGGTTATTTTTTAGGTAATATAGATAATAAAATATATTATTATGATAGAAAGAATGAACTTGAATACGTTATAGATTTAAAAAAGAAAGATATTTATAAAACTGACTATAAACTTTATAATAATGGTCATTGGGAAAAAACAACCAAACAAAAGCTTAAAAATACGGAGTTACACTTTGAAAACACCGAAAATTTCAAATATTTTATAAAAGATGATAAGCTTTATGGCCAAATTAATAACGGTTCTATCAAAGCTCTAGTCGGAGAAAATGTAACCAAAATAATAAAGCAAAACAATCTAGATATATACTATTTATCTAAAGATATCGTTTACTATTATAATCCATATGAGGGCCATAAACCTTTATTAAATTATAGTGAATGGGAATTTAACAACACAAATATGATATTTATTTTTTAACCATTTATTAAATCAAACATATTTTATTACTAGGAGTGATAAAATGTTTGATAAATACGTTATAAAACAAGGAGATACCTTAACTAGTATAGCCAAAATCTATAGTATAGATGAAAGTGCCTTAAGAGAAGCTAATAACAATTTAAATGATTTAGATTTAAGAGAGGGTATGGAACTAGTAATACCTAAAAATAAACAAGAATACTTTAATATTTATGTTATAGAAAAAGGAGATTCCCTATACAAAATAGCTCAGAAATATAATATAAATCCTACATTATTAGCAAGTTTAAATGGATTAGATATCGATAATTATATTTATCCAGGTCAAGAATTATTAATTCCCAAAAGTGGCTACAGTTATTATATAACAGCTGAGGGAGATACTCTTGATACAGTAAGTAATTTATTTAAAATCTCTAAATTAGATTTATTAAACCAAAATGATACCATATATTTACTTAAAGACCAAGTATTAGTATCCAAAAGATAAAGTATAGCTTTTTATACTTTTTTTAATTTATATAATAGTTGTTTTTATGTTGTTAATTTGATAAAATTTAATAAGAAAAGGGCTGATTATATGATATTAAGAAAACCGTATGCTCTGTTAATAAAACATTTCCGATCAATTCACATATTATTAACATTGCTAGCAGTATACATTACTTATAAAACAACTAATGTCGTTTCATTTTTTCGAGACTTTATAGCCAATAACTACAGTGTAACTGTTACAGATAATCTCTTAGTAACAACCATAAGTCCTATGCTATATGTGGCAATAATTATAAATATTATTATTTTAGTTGCAGTGTTAGTTCTTTTAAAGAATAAAAATAAACCTAATAAAATGTATTTATCAAGTATAATATACTATGTAACATTATTAATATTTTTAATTATAGCGGCATTTTTAATAAAAAGTTTAAGTAAAGGTTTATGGGCTACAAGTGCAGCCAGAACATATCGGGATTTTGCCCAGATAATTTATTTACCTAACTTCTTTTTCATAATTGCAATGTTGGGAAGATCTCTAGGCTTTAATGTCAAACAATTTAATTTTAAAGATGACTTAAAAGAACTGGAAATAACAGATAAAGATAGTGAAGAAATAGAACTTAATTTAAATATAAAAACCTATAAAATTGAAAGACTAATTAGGCGTTTTATTCGAGAGCTTAAGTATTACGTATTGGAAAACAAACTTATTTTTATCGTTATATCTTCAGTAGCAGCTGTTATTTTAGCTTTTTTATTTATTAAAAATAGTGAAAGAGTTAATTATACCTATAAAGAAAACAAGGCCTTTACATACAATGGATTTAACATAAAAGTTGAAGATAGTATGATAACAAATCTTGATTTAAGTGGCAATATCATAGAAAAGGATAAATATTATCTAGTGATAAGATTCTCAATTAAAAATAACACTAGAGAAGATAAATATTTAGATTACACAAATATAAAATTAAAGTATGGCAATGTATATGTAAACCCAACTTTAGATGTTGGCAAATATTTTATTGATTATGGTAATGCTTTTATGAACAATATAATTCCCTCAAGGGACGAAAGAGCATATATAATGAGTTATGAAATAGAAAAAAAGAATATCAACAAAAGTTTTAAACTAGAGATATTTAATGGCGCATCAGTCAAAAGAAAAGAATTTTTTGCTAAAAAAATAACTGTTAAATTAAACCCTAATAAATATGAAAATGTCGAAGTAGTTAGAAACGCCAAAATAAATGACAGTATAACTTTTACTTCTACTAACTTAAATAACTCGAGTTTAATAATAAAATCTTACTTAGTAACCAAACGTTTTGAATACGAATATAACAGTTGTTACCAAGATAAATGTCAAACATTTTATGATGTTATAGTATCTGATAATACATATCAAAATAAAGAAGCGTTACTTGTAATGGATTATGAATTGAATTTGGATAGTAATTCATTTTCAGCAACGAACATAAATAACTTAAAGAACTTCTCTGAAAACTTTTTACAAGTGGAATACTATATTAACAATAAAAAATATATTTCCCAAATAAAGTTCTTAAATCCTGCAAATTATGATAAAAAAATAGTACTACAAACCGACGGCAATCTTTTAAATGCCGATAAAATTAACCTTTTAATAACAATAAGAAACAGATGTTACTTAGTGAATTTAAAGTAAAAATGTAAAAGAATAATTCTAGGATAGAAATAATCAAAAATTTTCTATCTTTTTTATTAACTAACAAATTATACAAAAAACTAACATAAATATATTAATTTATTCAAAAACATGGTATTTTATTAATAGTTATAAGTTAAAAACAAATATGTGGCAATTTATACAAGGAGGAAAAAATGCGTATAGGAATTGATATAGATAATGTAATTTCAAATTTTAATGAAGAATTATTAAAAGCATATTTAGAACACGATAAAAGCCTAAGGAATACCGGAATTATTAACAGAAATTCCGGATATATAAGAAAAGGTATGTTTGACTGGAGCGAGCAAGAAGAACAAAAATTTTATCTTGAAAACATAGAAAGAATAGCCAAGAATCTATCTGTTAAAGAAGATGCCAAAAAATATCTTGATAAACTAAGAAGTGATGGGCACTTTATATGTATAATTACAGGGAGAGATAATAAAGAATATAAAAATCCTTTTGAGATGACAGAAAAATGGCTTGCTGAAAATAAAATATATTATGATAAAATAATTTTTACAAATGCTTATTTAAAAGATGAAAAAGCCCAAAAATGTTTAGAAAATAATATTGATATAATGATAGATGATTCTGTAAGTAATTGCAAGCATTGTCTAGCACAAAATATAACAACATTTCTAATGGATACTCCTTATAATAAATATGCAGATATTCCGAGAGTTCATAACTGGCAAGAGTTTTATAATGAAATAAACAAAATTTTGGAAGAACAATAAACGAGGTAAAAATGAAATTAACAAGTAATGGAGCACTAAACTTAATAAAAAAAGAATACGGCCAAAAGTCTAATAATGAAAATTGGATCAATCATTCTATCTGTGTAGGGAATACTGCCGGAACAATTGCCAAGGCATTAAATTTAGATGAAGACTTTGCCAAAACCCTTGGTTATATCCATGACATCGGTAAAAAATTTAATTATGAAAAAGACGGCGTATTTCCCCATGCTATAAAAGGATATGAATATATAAAATCACTAGGTTATGATGAAAAATACGCAAGTATTTGTATAAAACACTCTTTTTTAAATAATGATATTGACTGTCTTTCTAATGACCGTGATGAAACAGATAAAAATAATCCTTATTACAATTTTGTTAAGGATTATATTAAAGCAGATTACACTATATATGAAAAAATTATTAATCTTTGCGATTTAATGTGTACTAACAAAGTTTTAACAATTGATAAAAGAATGATTGACGTATTATTAAGACATGGCGTATATGCTCATACCCATTATCACATAACAGAAACAGTAAAATTAAAAGCATATTTTGACAATTTATTAGGCCTTAACTTATATGATTTATTTCCAGATATAAAGGATAATTTGTAACTAATTGATTTCATTGTGAATATTTAATTTATTTTTACCTAGTTGAGAATTTTTTGATTATTTAATTCTAAAAAATGATTAACTACCTCAATTATCCAAACTTCACTAGGTTCTTGAATAAATTCAATATTCTTCCGTTTAGCTAATAAATACCCGATTTCAAAGGCAACAGTATTTCCTATGTATCCGTCCTTATCGCATACAATAACATTTTCTGATTTTAAACAATCTTCAATAAAGTTAGATTCAATTATAATAGGGTTATCGCTTAAATCATCATCAAAGATTATAAAACCATTGTCATCGTTTCTAATACCAGATATTTTGGGTGCTAAAATTTTATAGCCATTTTTTTCTAATTCTAATGCTTTTGCTTTCATAGTTTCCAAATGTTTTCTTAAACTTCCTAATAAAGTCACTGTATTTTTTTCAATCTCTTGATTTTTTACTTGCAAATTAAATTCTGTATTTCTCTCAACACCAACATTACCATTTTCAGCAACTATCAATCCACCATATTTCCCTGGCGGCCAGTCTAATTTTTTATTATTAAATAAATAAGGATATGCAAAAGTTCTTACTATTTCTAAAGGAAACTCCACAACTTCTTTGTATCCATTTTTCTTTGCGATACTAGACATTAGCCACTCTGATTTATCTATGTCTTCCCAAAAGAAAATTTCTTGTTCCATAGCCATTAAATATCCCAATATAAACATCGTATATTTGTCTAAGGCTCCATTTGAATTACAAACATAAACTGCATCACTTTTTAAGCACATATTGATTGTGTTAATTATATCGGCTCCAGATAAATAAGGTAAAAAAGCCTCTTTAGGTATACCGTTATTTTCAAATATTTTTTTAAGTCCCTTATTGTCAATCAACATAGGGCCTCTTGTTCCAAAATAATATGCAATGTTTTTTAAAACATTTTCTTTTTCTTTATCAAAGACAGAGTATTTTTCAGAGTAATAAGAATTAAGGTTTTGTGATAACAATAAATAATGCATAAAAACTATATCATAAGAATTATTTCCTAATAATGTAAAACTAGTATAATTGTCAGTAGGCTTATTTCTCATTGCAAACCTCCTCTTTGTTTTGAATATTATACCATGTTTTTTGCTTATAAATTATGTTTTCTTTTAAAGTTTTTGTAATTAATAAATATTTTAAATTAACAAATATAAAAAAAGCCCTTTAAACAAAGGCTTTAGTAATCAATTGGAGCCGACATCATTACGAAATGACAGATAAATAACAATCTAATATCATTTTAGGATATAATAAGTAATTTTACCAGTGCCTGATTGGATTAAAATATTTTTGCTTATCATGCTGTTTAAAATATCAATAGCTCTAGTTTTAGACACATCAAGCAATGACTCTACTATTTTTCTATTTATTTTATTATTTTTCTTTAAGTATTCAATAATTTGTTCTTCTTGAGTTAAATTAGTTGGCAAAATTTTAACATTATCATTTTTAACATAATTGACATTATATAAAGTTACTTTGAATACATTTTCGGTATTAAATATTAATGGTTGTTTATCAAAATATTTATATGATTCGATGATTCTTCCAATACCAGTTCCAAAACTTTCTACATATTTTAATCTATAAAATATATTTGCCAAATTAGGATTTCTTGATTCAGAAACGCCATTATATAAATCATCTATATCAAGTCCTTTAATTAATCCGCCTAAAGAAGTAATTTCAAAATGATCTTCAAATAATGATATTAATATACTGCCTGTAAAATGGTAATCACGGTGTATAACAGCATTTAATAAAGATTCTCTAATAGCATATTCTGGATAATCTCTTACTTGTTTTAATACCGAACCAGTGAATTCCTTTTTATCTTTAAATTCTAATTTGCTATTTCCATCAAAAATGGCACATTTTATTGAATAAGGACATTCATCTGATAAAAGTAATCCCAAATTAGTATATCTATTATTTAAATTAACAATATTTAAAGTTTAAAATTTATTAACATTAATTTCTAAGTTATGATTTTTAAAAATATTTTTCATATATTCAAAGTGTAAATCTTGAACATTTGAAACATTCTATTAGCATCTTTTTTATAACTTCTTCACTTGCTTGTACTGATGTGTTTCCGTGTCTTAAATAAACACCTGATGATTTCAAACCTTTATCAGATAAATAATATGGTTTATTTGGTGCCTCATTAATTTTAACTATAATTATGTCTTTGCCTTCAATTCTTTCTATATATCATAGTATAAAGTGTTAAATCAGATTTAATACCCTCACGGATCATTCCGCTTAATGATTCTAAATCTTTATAAGCATTTTTTAAGCCAACGACATTTCCACAATCA
>CAKOLP010000045.1 GCA_934096025.1 uncultured Bacilli bacterium | reverse complement strand
CTATTACCTTTTGTATTTTTGATGTAGTTTATAACACTCGTAAAGGTGATTTAGTAAAAGAATGTAATATAGAAAATTTTAAAGAAGAATATATAAGTTATACAACTATTTCCTTAGGAATAGGAAGAATTATAGGGTATCTATTAATGCTTGCTACATCATTTTTAATTGATATAAAATATTTTAAGATTTTACTGCTATTAGTAACTTTTTGTGCTCCGGTTTACTGTTATTTTGAAGTGCAATCTTTAAAGGGTAAACCCATAGATTTTAAGTAGTACCTATTGATAAACATACGTTTATGATCTATAATAGTTTGAAAAAGAGGTGAAACATGAAAAATAAAGATGTAAAAGCAATTATTAAACAAATTAGAAAATATAATTTGAGTCAATTTTTTAAAACAGAACGAGAATTTAACGATTGGCTAGCAAACTTAGATACTTTACAAATAAGTAATTTTTTAAGCCTTGATATTTCACCTGAAAAAATAAAACATAATCCCCAATTATTGATTTATGGTGACTTATTAAAATGCCAAGATTATTTACAAAGAGTGGAAACAATTATAAGAAATGAGGCATTATTGCTTTCACTCTTCAGCAGTGTCTTTTTAAGTCATCCTAAATTTTATGAAGATTTAGAATTAATAGAGGAAGCAATGAAACATGGAAATTCAGTTTTTGTTTTTTCATTACTTGAAAAAGAATATTTTTTAAATAGTCCTTATCATACCGAGGATTTAAGATTAATTGCTAATGCTAAGCGCGACAAAACTGCCTTAGCTTTAAGTAAAATAGCTATTAATGAAAACTCAGTACAAAGCCCATACCACAAAATCGATATGGAATTAGTATCTAAAGCAAATTCTAGATGTATTTTAGCTTTACAAGACTTAGCAACGAATAATGTTTCTTTAAATGATAAATATCATTTAGAAAATATGCAAATAATACAAGATTATTTTGATAAAGCTGCAGCTTTATATTATCTAATGACTAGTGAAGAAGTAGTTTCTCACAAAACTTATCGTTTAGCGGTAACTACACTTCTAAATGCCCCAAATAAATTAAAACTTTATGCTTTACTCTACTATATTGCTAGACCTTATGGTTATATTTCTGATTGGGATGATGATGAGGGAATAAACATCGAAGAAAGTTTAAGTGTAATAGAAAATAATATGGGTTTAAATGATCCAAAGTATTTAGAAAACATAAATAAAATTAGTGGGATGGAAGACGATTTAATAATTCCATATCTTCGCATTATTACTCAGACATTTATAAGAAAATCTCCTTATAGAGAATTTGACTTATCATTATTAGAAACAATTGAAGATAAAAACATTTTTAAAGATTTTGTAGTGGTTGCTAACGAAAATTTTATGTTTAGTCCTCATCATATTGAAGATATTCAACTAATATGTAAGACCGCTGATGCTAAAATCAGAAGTTTGTTAATAACTTACGCAGTTAAATGTGCAAAAGTTCCAAATCCTGAACATGAAATATATATCAATTCCCTCGCTAACTTAACGAGCGTAAGTAAGGAAGTAATGGGAAAAATAAAAGAAACACTAAATAATATAAGGCCAGATAACATTGAATCAAAAAAAACACTGGCTAAATTATTACTAGGTGATAGTGAGAGCTTTCTAGATAAATTAGAAAAATGTTTAGAAATCGAAGACCCAGAAAGTGAATATGCGAAAAAAGATTTTTTACAAGATGACATTGCCAGATTGAATGAAAGCTGCGGTATAAAAAGGACACGTAAACAAAGTAAATAGAAATTGTGTAAAATTTTATAAAAATAGATAACGAAGTGAATTAATGGATAAGGCTTAAAGCACTATCCTTTTTAGTTTGAAATAAAAGCTTTACAAAATGGTACTTTTATAGTAGACTATTTAGCGGGAAAAGAGTAAAAAAGGAGCGTAAGATATGGAAAAAAATAAAATAAATGCAATAATTAACCAAGTAAAAAAATATAATTTAAGTGATTTATTTAAATCTAAAGAAGATTTAGAGGCATGGGTATTAAGCTTAAGTAGTGAGCAAATAACTAATTTTTTAAGTTTAAACTTATCAAGTGCTGAAGTAAAAGAAATAGGGTTTCTACTAATTGATAGAAATTTATTGGCATACCACGATTACTTACAAAGAATAATAGCACTATCAAGATTAAAAGGAATAAGAAAAGAAGTTCTTGCTAAGTTAACTAAAGAACATGTTTTAGCTAATCCAAAATTTTATAATGATTTAAGAATAATAAACAGTGGCCAAATACCTGAAGTGGGTATTAATGCAATGTCTAGTATAGCATTTATAAATAGTATTTATCATGAAGAAGATTTAAGACTAATTGTTAACGCAAGAGAAAAATTTATAGCAGAAGTACTAGCAGATGTTGCTAAAAACAAAAATTCTATTGCCAGTCCTTATCATGAAATTGACATGAAAATAATTGCAAGAGCTAGCTTTGCAAGTCTAAGTAAAGCCCCAACATCTGCGGGTTATTTAGCTACAAATCCGGTTTCTTTACAAGACCCAAATCACATAAAAAATATGCAAATTTTAGTGGACAATTATGAAATAAGTGAGTTTCTATATCCATTAATGACACAAGTAAGTTTTATTACGGGGAAACATTATCATGAAGAAATAAATGCCTTACTAAATGCTAAAAATAGATTAAAACTATGGGGTTTATATTATTACATGGCTAAACCAGATGCAAATACTCTAAAGAATAAAACTGCTGAAGACTTTCAAATAGAAAAAGAAATAATCCAAAAACTAGCTTGGGATGCCAAAAGTGGTAAAAGTGATTCTATGTACTTAAGAAAAATCCAAAAAATACAAGAACTAGATGATGATTTAGTATTACCATTTTTATCTCTTATAATGAATTCAAATTTCCAAAAAAGTACTTGGAAAGAATTTGACTTATGCTTATTAGACCAAGTTAAAGACAGAGAGATTTTTAAAGAATTGTGCGCATTCATGCAACTTCCTCAATTTATGGAAAATCCTTATCATATGAAAGATGCCTTATTACTAAGTAAAACTTCTAATAAAGTGTCTAGGCTACTATTAACAACATATATGGAAAATATTATTCATAACGATAGAGGAGATATCAACCGAGAATTAATAATGCATTATATTGCTAGGTTTGAGTTTGATTATATACCAAAAGGAATATTAAAAAAGATAATATATTTCGTTTTTAAAAAAGACACATTTATTGCCTTAAGACCTGAAATGTTTAATCTATTGCATGAAGAAAATGTCTCAAAGGAAAGAATTGTAGACTTTCTAAATGAATTGGTAGAAAATTTAACAATGCGTTTTTCAGAAACTAAACTAGATAAAAAGCCTTTGCCAGGTATGCTATTGCAAAGATTGTTTCCAAAAGATTCAAAATCACGCATTAATTGATAGTTTTAAACTATCTTTTTTAATTCAATAACAATTTTTTAAAGCAAAATTGACTTTTATTCTTTAATCCTTTAATATAAAAAAGTAAATCAGGAAGTAGCATGGTGGTTAAGTATGAAAGAATTTATAACGATTCTTATTAGTTTTGTTCTTATGAGTATTGCGGACAGTATTGATGATGCCTTTAATAATTTAATAAGTATTGATGCAATAATAGTCGCCGGAACATTTACAATAATAGACACAATATTTAAGTCTTTTGCTGAAATCGGGGTATACACTTACCGAGTAATTAGAAAAGATGAATGGAAATACCTACAATATAATATTGTATTTGGATTAGTGATAAGCGTTTTAGTTTTAATATTTAAAGATTTAATTATTGGAATATTTGATATTACTACTTATCAAAAAAATATGCTATCTTCATTATTAAATTTATATCCAGCTTATGTAGTCTTTGGCCGTACTTCGAATGCTATTTTCGAAATGATAAGACTTAAAGGAAATCTTAAATTATATCGCAGAAGTTTGTTAATATTTTATATATGTTTAGTTTCTTTAGATACATTAGCATTTTTTACTACCAAAAATTTAAATATGCTTTTTGTTGCAACTATCATGGCTTGGGCATTATCCATATTCTATATGTTATATAATTTAAAGTTAAAATATAAACCAATTGACAAAGTATCTTTCAAAAATGTAATTAAATTTGGCTTTCCTTATACTATGGAAAGATTTATATCTAGTATATTTTTACTTATTTATGGAGTTCTTGCTAGTTTCATGGGAACAAAGTCTTATTCAATTCATACAATATGTTACTCGGTATGCTTAACATTAGAACTAATAACTAATGCATATCAAGCTACTTTGATGATAAAAGTTCCAGAAAGTAAAAATATAAAAGACCAATATATCAATTGTATGAATATTAAGAAACAATGCTTTATGTGGGTTATTATAATCAATTTTATAATGTGTTTTGTTTATTTAATTATATCGCATGGAAGCTTAAGTATATCCTCATGCTTGCCATATATATTATTTTATGCATCGGAAGTTTTTGGACTATATCAATATGAAACATACAAAACATTATGTATAGTGGATGGAAAAGTAGGTATTGTTCTATTAGGCTCTATAGCTGGATCTTTGATAAGATTATTTATTTGTTTTATGTTTGTAAAGAACAGTTTGGCTCTATATGTCTTCGGTATAGTTAATTGTATGGACTATTATATCCGTAGCATTATTTGCAAATTTGTTTTACGTAAACTAATTATTTTTGATAAATGCCTAGAAACTCAAAAAAAGCCAAGCAATTAAAAAGTAATAGTAAAGATAATGATAAGTCTATGCACACTGTTTACTAGAAATATGTTATAATAGAGCATAGATAAGATTAATAAAAAAATTTGAAAGTAAGATTAAACATGAAAAAATTAAAAATAGGAACACTATTAATTATATTAGGAAATTTATTATATTTAGTTTATTTATTTTTGGGCGGAAAAGAAACGAGTGATTTTTGAAGTTTTAGTAGTGGCCTTTTGTTAGGTTTATCAATTGGTAGTAATCTGGTTGGTATAATTTTGACCGTTAATTATATGGCTAAAACTAATAAAGAAAAAAATAAATAGTATTTTGTTGAAATGGAGAATATATGAAAAAGAAAATATGGATTAGCATAGGAATATTTGTAGTTTTAATTATATTTGCAGGAATTATTACGAGCCTTATAGATAAAAGCAGAATAACAAAAGGAAATGAGCCAAAGTATTGCGTAAAAATAGTTAGTAATGATGAAAGTAAAGTAACATATTGGGGATTAGGCTATAAAATAATTCGTTATGTTGAAAAATCTCCTAGTGAACCATTTGAAAGTGATATTGGTGTAAAAATGGGGAGCTGGTTTATGAAATATGAGTTACCAAATGATAATGAATATAACATAAATAACTTAGATGATTTTTATAATACTAAATTAACTCAAAACAAAGATATAAGAAAATTAGGAAAAGATTATAGTATAATTGATGCAGAAAAAGATGATTGTTTTATAATAGGTGTAAAGACTTATAATGAAAACTTATATGATGAATTTATCGATAAATACAATAAAAAAGAGAATGCTTTTATTAGAGTGGTGCAATCAACAGTGGAAGGAGACATTTTTATAATAGATTTACTATATGATGCCAAAAATAATAAAGTTCATATGGTAAAAGATGATACAAGAGATAAATTTTCTGCACAAGAAGACCAAACTATTAAATATACAACATATGAAAAACTAGGAAAGTGGAACTACCAAAATAGGTTATATTGGATTGCATATAATAAAGAATTGCCAAATGATAACGAAGCAGAAAATTTAATCGATTCTGGTAATTTATTTATAATTGCAACTATTAATTAAAATAAACTTAATAATAAGATTGCAAAAAAGCAATTTGTTTAAAGGGGTGGTGTCATGAAAAACTTGAATGCAAATCATTTAAAATTAATAGCCATCATAGCAATGACTATTGATCATATAGCGGACTTAATTTATCCGGGAATGCCTAATAATATAATTGCAATTACTCTACATATAATTGGTAGATTAACAGCTCCGATTATGTTATTCTTTATATGCGAGGGATTTTATTATACTAAAAATTTAAAAAAATATATTTTAAGATTATTTATATTTGCCATAATATCTCATTTTGCCTATTGTTTTGCTTTTGGAATAAATTATATACCATTTAGTTTAGGAAATATTTTTAATCAAACAAGTATTATGTGGCCTCTAGCGTGGGCAGTGGTAGCCCTATATATTATAAATTGTAAACCTAATTTAAAAGAATGGCAGAAATGGCTATTGATTATTTTAATAAATGTTATAACTTTTTCATCCGACTGGAGTTGCATAGCAGTTATGGCAATTTTGTCTATGTATTCTAATAGAGGCAATTTAAAAAAACAATTTATAAGCTTGAGCTTTTGGGTTTTAATTTATGCAATTATTTCATATTTATTTGTGAGTAAAACCTATGGATTAATTACTTTAGCAGTTATATTAGTCTATCCATTATTACAAATGTATAACGGCCAAAAAGGTAAACTAAATTGGATGAAATGGTTTTTCTATGTATATTATCCATTACATTTAGTTATTATAGGTATATTAAGAATAACGTTATATGGAAATGTACCATTATTATTTAATTAAATATTGTTCATGGAAGAAATAATCATTGATAAATTGACTTCAAAAGAAATGATGAGAGTAAAAAGCGGGAACTTTAAATTTAATTTAATGATAAAATTTTTCTAATTGCAAATGTTTAAAACTTATAATATAATACTTATGACATTAAATGCTGTCTAGTCAATGTC
>CAKOLP010000044.1 GCA_934096025.1 uncultured Bacilli bacterium | reverse complement strand
CCAGTATTTTGATTTGGGCATGATAGTCCATGCCCAAATCAAAATACTGGTGGTTGTATATATTGTTCTAATAAATCTACTGCAACAATTAGCAATAAAAATCTTGATATTATAAAACAATTTGAAAGTGCCAAAAAAGTTATGGAAAATAAATGGCCTGATGCTTATTATATACCTTACTTTCAATCGGGCACAAATACTAGCATTGATATAAATATTATGAAAAATTATATTGGTACGCTGTTAAAAATTCCTAAAGTTGTGGGAATAGACATTGCAACAAGGCCGGATTTTTTAAGCGATGAGTGGTTAGAATATTTTCATGAATTAAACGAAAGAACTTTTTTAATGATTGAACTTGGTTTGCAAAGTGCTAATAATAACACTTTAAAATTTATAAACCGAGGCCATGATGTTCTGTGTTTTTCTAAAGCTGTAGAAGCATTAAAATATAATAATATTTTTACTATAGCCCATATCATTAATGGATTGCCTACGGATAGTCCACAAGATATGATAAATACAGCTAAATATGTTAATTCTTTAAATGTTGATGGAATAAAAATACATATGTTATTTATAAACAAAAATACACCTTTGGAAAAAATGTATCTAAAAAATAATTTTCATATATTATCCAAAGAAGAATATATAAATATTGTTTGTGAACAATTGGAATATCTCAATGAAAACATTATCATTATGCGTATAACCGGAGACCCTGTTAAAGAAGAATTAATAGCTCCGGACTGGTTGCTTAAAAAATTTGTTGTTTTAAATGATATAGATAAAGAAATGGTAAAAAGAAATATTTACCAAGGGGATAAAGTTAATTAAGTATTTGGAATAAATCCTCGATTATTTTATCTGTTACTAAAAATTTATTTTCTTTTTTATTATCTTCATGTATTTCTAGAATACCATCCCAGAACTTATCATTAACACTATCGTATATAGCATAATAAACATAAGATTTATGGTCGGGTTTTATAGTAATTTCTCCGGTGATTCCTACTCCATAGTATGAGTTAGTAAATTTTGTGATAGCTTTACTCATTTCTCTAGCTACTTCTTTACTATATACAGTATATTTTTCAATGGTTTTTCTATTTACTCCCATTTTTATTTTAAATTCATTAGAATATGTTACAGCACTAAATTTTAATATTTTGCTAGAGTCAGTAACGTTTGTTATTAAACTAGCTAGTTCTCCACCGGTACAGGACTCCATTGTGCTAATTGTTTTATTTGTATTAATTAATTTGTTTACTATTTCTTTTAATTTCTCTGTCATATCTTACCTCACGAATTTTATTATATTATTAATATTTTTAAAACACAAGTCTTGACAATCATTCATTAATAAAGTACTATTAAATTACCGGAGAGATAATCTCGTCAGGTCGATAGTTAGGAAAAGATTATTATAATTAAGCGTACTGTGTGTAACGCCTACCAAACTGGAAAAGTCACCAAAATGTGACTTTTTCTTATGGCAAAATTAATTTAAAATTAAGTAATGATTTAAGGTCTTGAATAGAATCTATTATGGCATTTTGGCGTATAGTTCCCGCTAGTAAGTCAGCAGCTTGAACAGCATAACTATGCTTAGAATCTTGATATTTTAAAACTACTTTTAAATTGGAAAATAAAATTGGTGTTATAATTTGGGAATAGTTATAATTGGAAATACCATATTTTAATTCTTCGATTAAGCCGTCGCGTAAGTTGTAGTAGCCGTTGTTTTTTGTAGGTTGTTCATCAATATTAATTATTAA
Source organism: uncultured Bacilli bacterium (assembly GCA_934096025.1). Classification (GTDB taxonomy): domain Bacteria; phylum Bacillota_I; class Bacilli_A; order RF39; family UBA660; genus Onthocola_B. The sequence continues at coordinate 5,263 of CAKOLP010000044.1, read as the reverse complement.
TCTTATAGGTTTATTGGGATTTATGCTTTTATTTTTGATGAAATCCTTTATAATTTCTTTTATCATTCTTCTTAAAGAATAGTCTAAGAATCTCCCTTTTGCACCTTTATTTTCTAAAATGGGTTCATATACTTTGGCATTTTCAATAATTAGACCGACGACATAGTACTTTTTTATATAATTCATAACCCTTCTTTTGTCTTTGTTTAAAACATTTGTATTTTTTATCTCGGGACATTTATTTAAACAAGTATCTTTATTGGAACGGCAATATTTGCACTTAATGTTTTCAATTATAGAACGGTATTGAGTAATAAATTTATCTTTTTCTTTTTTCGATGTAAATACTAATCCGCCATATACACTTATTTTTTCTTTTTTGGATAACTTTCCAGAGTCATCTAAATTAATATATATTTCTTGATACAATTTTCCTCCTTGTTTAAGATTTTCTTCTTTTAATTATGTCATCACTTTTTAAAGACCCGATAAGTAGTGAAGATGTTGGATTGTGTTGATGAAAATTTTGGGCAACTTTTTTTTCATCGTAATTTGCATAACAATATTTACAAAAATGTTTACAAGTATTGTACTCTCCGATATCTACCATTTCGGCACAGTTACATGCGTTACCTTTTCGTGCTTGCCATTTTTTGAACTTTTTGCCAGTTAATTTATATGCAAGCTCTTTAGAAATACAATCATCTTTTATAAAACCATATTCAACTAGATTTATTTGTTCAAAGCAGGTTTGCACAGTCATCTTGTTTTCTTTAGCTATTTTACTAAAATTTTTCCCTAGTGTTTCATAGTCTTTTCTAGTAAATGGGATATCTTGAATAATACTTTTATTTTTTTGAACATTTTTATAATCATCTAAAAAAGATATAATGATTTTAGTTACGTATCCATTTAATAATTTACATAATTTTTCAAAAGCTTTTATATGATATTCTAAGGGGTATTTTTTACTTTTAAATACTGGATCGTATCTTATTACTATTTTTTCTTTACCTATTTTAGTAGATAATTTTTGAATTACTTGAATAAGCTCTTTTTTGGATGGGACATTAGGTTCTATATCATTTTTATATCCAGTTAAAGTTATAAAGATTAAATAGGGAATATTAATTTCAGTAATTTTATCTAGTAAAGGGGTAGGATTTTTAGTACAAAATAAAATTAAGTCAACATCTTCAAAATAAATTCTACTTACTAGTTTAGGATAAAAAGGATTTCTGACATCTACATAACCACTTTCAATTCTTTTAAAAAACCATTCAGAATAAAAAGCAACTATATCAGTTCTCCCACTTACATTTAAAATCATAATTTATTCCTTTCAAAAAAATTATAACAAAACAAAAGTTTGTTTGCAATAAAAAATAAGGGATTTTCCCTTACTAGTCTATTTTCAAAACATTTATCTTAGCATTAGTTGTTCCATCAAAAATTAGTTCAACGTCTTTATTTGCTTTTATAATTAAAACAACTTCGTCACTTTCTACTAAAGCAAACGTCACAGAACCATAAACATTTTGGATAGTATTGGCTTTAGATGATACTTTTCACTTCTGGGTAATTTTATGCCAGATGCCTTGATTGCCACGGAATAATCTACATCTTCACTTGTAGCAATATTTAAAAAAGAATTTACTTGATAAGTTCCCAATTTCTTTATTTCAATTGCATAAGTGCTATTGTATCTAGTAAAGATAGATGGTCCGGTTTTATCTAATGAAATAATTGTTTCTATATGTTGGGGTTAATAAATCATTTATAAGTTTAATTAGAGTTGTTTTTCCCATTCCATTTTTACCTAGTAGCCCAATAATCTTTCCTCTTGGGATTGTTAAACTTATATTATGTAATATTTCTTTGTTATTAAATTGTTTGCAAATATTTTTGCATTCTAATAATTCCATTAAATCTCTCCTTTTAAATAATTAATTGCTTCATTTTTGTTTATACCTAATTTTTGCATATTGGTTAAATAATCATCAATTAGCATTTGTGCATAATCGTCTTTTAATTTTTTTATAATTCTCTCATCTTTAGTAACATAGCGCCCACTTGTTCTTTCCGTGTATAAAAGTCCTATTTCTTCTAGTTCTACTAGCGCTTTTTGCATCGTATTTGGATTTACTTTAGCTAAATTTGCTAAGTCTCTTACCGACGAAAGCTTTTCCCCAGGACTAAGGGCACCTGATACTATATATTTTTTTAACTCATCAACTAGTTGCTTATATATAGGTATATTGTTATCAAATATAAAATTCAATCGGCCTCCCCCTTTGTATTAATTGTTTAATACAATAATACAACTATTATTAATTTATGTCAATAAAAAAGAAAAAATCACGGTTAAGTGATTAAATAATATCATTTATAAAAAAATCGAAGATAAACATAAAACCTAGAATAAGACTTACATAATTAAATTTTTTGTTTCCTAGTTTCTGTTGAAATTTTAAAATTAATGGACTAACTATGTAGATTAGAAATAAACCAGATACGGCAAAAAATAGAATTGACCTTAAACAAATGTAGCCACCAATATTACCATAATTCCATATCTCAATGTTGTAGTCCCACAAACGTAAATTTTGGTATTTAAATAAAAGATAACCCGTTATAAACTCTAAAATACTACAAACTAACATACTTACCAGAAATACAAAAATGGGTTTATCTTTTAATTTATTGCAAATTAAGTAAATGAAAAGACCACCAAAAGCATAAATGGGAATCCAAGGGCCAAAAGTAGTACCTCTTTTTACAAAATAACCTAAATCTATTCGATAAAATAAAGTTTCATATAAAAAACCAAAAATACCACTTATAACAATTATCATAAATATAAAGGCAAGACTATTAATTTCTTTTCTCATCACATTCACCACACTTTATACGTCCTTTTTCTTCTATTATATAACGAATAATATAAATTACCTAGAAAATCATGAAACAATTTCTATAAAATTATAGTTTTTATTAATTATGTGTTGTTCTTTAGTAGGCTTGTTTAATATTACTTCGCTTAGAATATCATCTAATTCTTTATAATCTAAAATTTTAGAATATTTCTTTAATGCCATTAATTCCCCAGTAGCTAATGTTTCTAAAAAGTTTACTACTTCTTCTTTTGACAAAATATCTGTCTTAAGTATTTCTACTAAGTCATATAATGAAATAACATTTTCTTTAATTAATACTATTTTTTCTTCTTGAGAAGCATTCTTTATATTTTCTAAAAGCTGCCGATAAGATTTACTTGACATAGGTGGGTTAAATTGATAATAGATTTTTTTGTTTTTAAAAGGGCCTAAGATAATATCTAATGTTCTTTTTTTAGTGTATATAATTATAGTATTGATAATATTTTTGCAACACCTATCCATGTAAGTAGCTAAATTTTCTTGAGGTTTTAATTGTTTTTTTATTGAATTATAAGCTTTTTGTAAATTACTTTTATAATTAAACTCGTTTTTTTCATAATCTATATAAAGACACTCACAATTTATCGGAAAGTCAATGGCGTATATATCTTTTTTTAAATAAGCTAAAATTAAACTAGTAGTAAAAACGTGTTCATAAATATTAATAGGTAGTTCTGCGTAATTATTAAAGGTGCGTGTTAGTAGTCCATGAATACTTGAGAACCTAAATTTTTGGCAAAATAAATTTTCATAATAAATATAATTTAAATACTCACTAATAAAATCTATGCCATATAATTTCGGCCTTTCCAAATAGGCTTCATAATCAACTGTAAGGCAATAATTTTTAGCATCAAAAGCGTAATTGTAATTTTTGAAAAAAGCATTTATCCCCTCTTTTAAAGTTGCATTATAGAAATAATTATCTATAGGAGTCAGACTAGGCAGAAATATGGCATAATAAAAAAGCTTTGTTTTATTTATCGTTCCTACTAAATCATCTGTTGCTTGTTTATAAATTTGAAAAAATGACAAAAATATGCTAATATAACTATAAGAAAAGCATATAAATAATTTATAAATTAACTTAAAAGCGTGTATTTTTAAATAGCACGCTTAATTAATTTAATCAAAATATTTTTTTAATAAATTTGTTCTTTCTTCTTGCATTTTGTTAATTTTTAATTTTTGTGTTGACATTTTTTTCTTAATATCTAAATAATATTTTGCCATTTCATTTTGTAATTCAATATCTGGTATAGGAATTTCTATTTTTTTCATAACATCATTCATTAATTTATTATTTCCAACTTTGGTTATGTGATAAGGAGCTATAATTCCTAAAGCAATGGAAGCATAAATTACATTAACATTATCAATAGCTTCTTTTAATTTTAAAGTACCACAGACGTTTGTACAATTAAATTTACCATTTCTATAAAATACTGTTCCTGCTTTAACACCATCTGTTGTCCATGTTATATATTCACCCTCAAAATCATAAGTATCAATTTTACCAAATATACCGTCATTAACAGTTTGCGAAGAATAAACCGGATAATCTCCAATATGATTATCAATATATTCCATATTAATAACTCTTCCTCGACCATCATTAAAAATTGATCCAATCTTTTCTTTAGGGTATTTTGTCGTTACACCATCTTGAATTAATGCTTCCGCATCAAATAATTCAACAAATTTTTTCAATATTTTTTTATCTAATTCTTTAATTTTTAAATTTGCCTGTTTAATTTTATTTTCCACATCATTAATATAGTTTACCACTTCTAGTTGTTTTTCTATAGGAGGGATTTGTAATACTAACTGTTTTATCCTTTCTGTTGATGCTCTATTTACCCTTGAAAATCTTTCTATGTTCCCTATTTGTTCTAAAGCTAATGATAAATACTTGTTATTTATACTTGCATCATTATTTCTTAAAACTCCACAATGGTCAGTAGGATAAAACTTATAATCACTAGGTAAAATATTAACCATCCAATCTCCATCTATTCCCCATAAAATTGATTCTTTTGAGAAATCTGTTATTTTTTCTTTATTTGTATACCCAAATATTTCTTTAACATTGGCACTATATACTGGATATTTGCCGGAACCGTCTAAATCCTTAATTAATACTCTATCCCCAATGTTAATCTCAAAATTAGAATCTGATAATTTAACGGTTTTTAAATCTTTATCTTTTTTTAGTTTTCGTATCTTATTTATTTTTATCGTTTTGTTAAAAATTGGAGTAAAAAAATTAAGCATATCTTTTAAATCTTGATAATAGTAGTACTTTTCTAAATCTTTTCTATATA
>CAKOLP010000043.1 GCA_934096025.1 uncultured Bacilli bacterium | reverse complement strand
GGCATATATTAATGATGAAGTAATAAATGAAATTAGAACTAATGCTGATATTGTAGATATTATTTCTTCTTATCTATCATTATCTTTAAAGGGGAAAAATTATGTGGCAATGTGTCCTTTTCATGATGACCATAATCCAAGTTTAGTAGTATCTCGAGATAAACAAATATTTAGTTGCTTTACTTGTCAGACTAGTGGTAATGTATTTAGTTTTGTTATGGAATATGAGCAAGTGCCGTTTATTGAGGCTGTAAAAATTGTAGCAGATAAAATTGGTTATGATTTAAAGGGTTACACTACTTCTGAAGAGAATACTAAAGATAAAGAAGAATTGGCAATATATGATTTTGCAACAAAATATTATACAAATAACTTAATTACGGAAGACGGTATTCAGGCTCGTGAGTACTTAAATAAAAGAGGAATTGATCTTGCTACAATAAAGGAGTTTAGTTTGGGTCTTGCCACTACGGAGTCGCAAGCATTCTATAAGTTAGCTAAACACAAAAATTGGAATATCGAAAAACTTAGTGATTTAGGCCTTATAAATAAAGTTGGGGCAGATATTTATGATACATTTATTAACCGGATAATGATACCAATTCATAATTTAAAAGGGGAAGTAGTTGGATTTACGGGAAGAATTTATAACGGTGAAGATAATACTGCAAAGTATTTAAACACTAAAGAAACAGAACTTTTTAAAAAAGGAAATATTTTATTTAATTATCATAATGCACGAAAATATATTAAAGAAACTGGCACCATTATTATAGTCGAGGGAAATATGGATGCTATAAAAATGAGTGCAAAAGGCTTTAAAAATGTAGTGGCTTTAATGGGGGTTTTCTTAAGTAAAACTCAAATTAATATTATCAAAAGACTAAATGCTAAAGTAATTTTAATGTTAGATAATGATAATGCTGGTGCAAATTCTACGATAAAAAACGGAAATATTTTACTTGATGAAAAAATTGATACTTATGTAGTGCGCTTAAGCGGAGCTAAAGACCCAGATGAATACCTTGAATCTTTCGGGATAAAACCCATGCAAGATAATATTGATCATGCTATTAAATTTCTTGATTATAAAATAGAAAATTTAAAAGAAAATCGTAATTTAACTAACCCTCTAGAAGTAATTGAATACGTAAAAGAAGTAATTAATACATTAAATAACCAAGATGACTTGACAAAAGAGCTTTTTATCTCTAAAATAAGCAGTGATTATGACATTGATGTCGATTTATTGAAAAAGGGGTTAAATACAAATACAGTAAAAGAAGCTCCATATAAGAAAGATAAAAAGGGTGATGGATTATCTAAGTATCAAAAAGCAAGTCATAGAGTCTTATTTTATATGGCAACGGATAGTAAATATATTGATATATATAAAAATAAGCTAGGTTATTTTCAAGAAAAGATTGAAAGATTACTAGCTAGTGAACTTATTTATTATAGTAATAATCATGATATAAATGTCGCAGATTTAACAACATACTTAATGAAAAATCAAGAAGTGTATGCTTTTTATAAAATAATTCTTAGTGAAAATATACATAATATAAGTGATGAGGAGTTTAATTCTTGCATTGAGGCTATACTTAATATATATAAAAGAGAAGAAATTAAAAACTTAAATGAGCAGATAAAAAGTGAAATGGATATCAATAAGAAGTTAGAGTTAATGCAAAAATTAGTAGATATTAAAAAGGAAGTGTGAAAAGTGGAACAAATTAAAACCTTAGAAGAAAGAGAAAATAACTTAATAAAAAAGGGAAAAGAAAAGGGATTTATTACTTATGAAGAATTGGCTAGTGAGTTAAAGGGTCTAGAAGTCGATAATGATAACTTAGATGCTCTTTATAATAAGTTGGTAGAAAATAATATTGCTATTGTGGCTGAGGCTGATGTTGATACATCAAACGGGGAAATTAAAATTAAAGAAAAAGAAGAACAACTTATTTTAAGTGATGAAGATATTACTAAAGATGTTAATATTAATGATCCGGTTAGAATGTATTTAAAAGAAATAGGGAGAATTCCTTTGCTTTCAAGTGAAGAAGAAATGGAAATATCTATTCGTGTAGCTGAAGAAGATGAAGAAGCTAAGCGTATTTTAGCAGAATCTAACTTGAGATTAGTAGTTTCTATAGCAAAGCGTTATGTTGGGCGTGGGTTATTATTCTTAGATTTAATTCAAGAGGGTAATATTGGGCTTATGAAAGCTGTTGAAAAGTTTGATTATGACAAAGGTTATAAGTTTTCTACTTATGCAACTTGGTGGATAAGACAAGCTATTACTAGAGCTTTAGCAGACCAAGCAAGAACCATAAGAGTTCCTGTTCACATGGTAGAAACTATTAATAAAATGAGTAGAGTACAAAGACAACTTACACTTGAACTTAATCGGGAACCTAGCGAAGAAGAAATTGCTAAAAAAATGGGTATAGGGGTAGAAAAGGTAAGAGAAGTTTTAAAAATTAGTCAAGAACCAGTTTCTTTAGAAACTCCAATCGGGGAAGAAGACGATTCCCATTTAGGGGATTTTCTTAAAGATGAATCTAGTCTTAGTCCTGAAGAATATACAGAAAATGAAATATTAAAAGAAGAAATAAAAGAAGTGTTAATGTCTTTACAAGCTCGGGAACAAGAAGTACTAGAACTTCGTTTTGGTCTTATCGACGGAACTTGTCATACTCTTGAAGAAGTAGGTAAGAAGTTTAATGTTACTAGAGAAAGAATTAGACAAATAGAAGCAAAAGCCTTAAGAAAATTAAGACATCCGTCTCGGGCTAAGAAATTGAAAGACTTTTTAGAAGAATGAGAAGAATTGCCGCTCTTGCTTCTTTGGTAGATAAAGATTCTAAAGTAATTGATATTGGTACTGATCATGCGTACTTGCCAATATATCTTTATGAACATGGCTTTACTACACAAGTAACTGGTAGTGATGTATCAAAAAATGTTTTGGAATATGGAAAAAAAAATCTAAAAAAACATAATCTTGATAAAAAAATAGACCTTATTTTAAGTAATGGTTTTCAAGATACTCCTGGTAATTACGATATAGCTGTTATTTCAGGCATGGGTTTTAATACAATAAAAGAAATATTGTCTTTTCCCGTTTTACCAAAAACCATAATTATAAGTAGCCATAATGATTTAATGAGTTTAAGAAAGTTTATGAATAGCCTAAATTATAAGATAGATAAAGAAATATTTCTATTAGATAAAAATAGGTATTATGTTATGATAAAGTATGTTTTGGGGTTTGAGGCTTTAAAACCAGAGGAAATAATACTCGGGGTAAATCCTAGTAAAGAATATATTAGTTATCTTTTAGATAAATATAAAAATATATATAATAAATCTCATAACGAAGAATATCTAGATATTATAAAGCTTATTGAAAAAAAGTTGGATTGCCAAAGTTAGTTGTTTTGTTTGAATAGTTTTCGGAATTAGGAGCTTCTATGGTTACTAATTCTTTTTTTGTTGGCTGTTTAGTAGTCGGAGCATTCATTTCTTTTACAACACTTAAGATACTTCGGGCATTACTAATGACTGGTTTAATTTCTTTGTAAATGGGAATTGCTTGGTTAGCTACTTTTAAAGCCTTGGAAACTCCGGATAAAACTTTTGTAATACTTAAGGCACTTCCGTTTATATTAGGTCCAAACATAGAATATCACCTATAATAAGTATATGTAAAAATAGTAAATAATTGATTGTAAAGTCCTAGAATTTTTGATATACTAAGGATAGAGTAAAGGATTGATTTAAATGACGGAATCACATTCTAATAATAAGGTTTTAAGTATATTAACTTCGCCTTTTGTAGTGTTTTATAATATTTTTGTCTATGCTTTTTATGGAATAAAATACCTAGGCTTTGAACTTTGGATGGATTTATATAACGGGGCTGGATACCGAGTAAATCAGACATATCAAGCAACTAAGCAAGCTTTTATGGCCGAAGAAGATCGAATTTATGAAAAGACTAAAAAGAAAGCCAAACGAGTAAAAGAGTATCATTATAGTGCCAAAACATTAATGAAACTTAATGAAGAAAAGAAAAAACTGCTTTTAGATTTGCAAACCGCAGGTTCATCAAGAACTAAAGAACCTCATGTTTATTATTATAAGGTAAGAGATAATACAGGTCGAATAATTACAGGCACAATGAATGGTTTAAGTAAACTAGATATTAATGCTTATTTATTAAATGAGGGATATGATGTTTATGTAATAAAGACTTCGCCTTTAATTGATTTTGTTTATAAAGATACAAGTTTTATGGGCAAAAAAATGTCGACGAAAGACTTAATATTTTGGTTAACGCAATTATCTACTTATATTAAAGCGGGGTTAACACTAAATGAAGCTAATAAAATATTAATTACCCAGATGAAAGGGAATAAAGCTAGAACTACAGCATTTAAGGCTATATCTTATGAACTTACTTTGGGGGAATCATTTTCTAAGGCGCTAGAAAAACAAGGAACGATGTTTCCAGCCTTATTAATTAATATGATAAAAGCCGCGGAAGCTAGTGGAACATTAATTGAAACTTTAGATGATATGGCAGCATATTATACTGAAATCAATGAAACACATAAACAAATGGTAAGTGCTATGACATATCCAGCTATTATTACAGTTTTTTCTATAGGGGTTATTATTTTCATTTTGCTTTATGTTGTACCACAGTTTATCGATATTTACGAAGCTAATGGTACACAAATTACAGGTATTACTAAAATGATCGTTGACTTAAGCTATTTTTTTAAAAATAATTTTTTCACTTTAATTGGAATTATAGTTGCTATAATAGCTGTAATTGTCATTTTATATAAAACAGTTAAAGCATTTAAAACAACCATGCAAATCGTATTAATGCACATTCCAGTTATTAAAGATGTAATAATTTACAATGAACTTACTATATTTTCTAAAACTTTTGCTTCTTTACTACGTAATAATGTTTTTATCACCGATAGTATGGACATTCTTAGTCGAATTACTAATAATGAAGTATATAGAGCTATCTTATATAAAACAATTAATAATATAGTTAAAGGAGAAAAAATCAGTGAAGCTTTTAAAGATCATTGGGCCGTACCTGATGTGGCTTATTACATGATAGTTACTGGTGAATCGACTGGTGACTTAGCTAATATGATGCAAAAAGTTAGTGAGTATTATCAATTACTTCATAAAAATATTATTAATAATTTGAAATCGTTTATTGAACCAATCATGATTTCGGTTTTAGCCTTAGTGGTAGGAGCCATCATAATTGCTGTCATTGTGCCAATGTTTGACATGTATGCACAAATTCAAAATAGTTAGGGGGAATATAATGTATATTGCTATAATCATTTTTATAATTGGAACCATCCTCGGTTCCTTTTATCTCGTTATTGCGACAAGGCTGCCAAAGGAGGAAGATGTAATTTTTTCACGGAGTCATTGTGATGCTTGTCATCAAACACTTAAATGGTATAATCTTATTCCAATACTATCATATATAATACAAAAAGGGAAATGTTCTTATTGTCACCAACCAATTTCCTTTGATAATTTAGTAGTTGAACTGGCAACCGGTATTTTATTTTTATTTACATACCTATACCTGCCATTTGGTTACGAATTATTTGGTGGTCTAATCGTCAGCTCTTTGATGATCATTATATTTATTAGTGATTTCAAATATATGATTATTTTAGATTCTCCACTTATCATCACAAGTATCTTAATCATTATTTTAAAATATTATTATTTTGGATTATCTAATGTGTTAAGTAGTATTGCATCAGGAATTGTTTTATTTTTCATGATGCTATTTGTGGCTAAATTTGGAGGATTTATGCTAAAAAAAGAATCTCTTGGTGGCGGCGATATTAAACTGGCTTTTGTAATTGGCTTAATTCTTGGTTTAAGATTGGGATTAATTGCCTTGATTCTTTCTACGTTTTTAGCTTTACCATATGCTTTAACAACACTATATTTAGCTAAAAATCATGAGTTTCCTTATGGACCATTTTTGGTTGGAGCCTTATTTATCGTCTTTTTTACAGCAGAAAAATTTTTAAATTTGTTTCATTTTTTATTTATTTAATAATTAAGAGGGTGATGTTATGTTTTTTCATGTTATATTTTTAATTTTTGGTTTTTTTCTACTTATCAAAGGGGCAGATTTATTTGTCGATGGTGCATCCTCGACAGCTCAAAATTTTAAAGTTTCTAAAATGCTTATTGGTTTAACTATTGTGGCGTTTGGTACAAGTGCTCCAGAATTTGCCGTTTCCATGAGTGCTTTAAAATCGGGTAGTGCTGATATGGTATTAGGAAATGTTATTGGTAGTAATATTTTAAATATTCTTTTAATATTAGGTATAGCTGCGCTTATCAATCCTATTCATATTAAAGATAATACTGTGCGTAAAGAGTTGCCTTTAGCATTTTTAATATCTAGTTTATTAGTAGTATTATTTTTAGATGTTAATCTAGCTCAAGGTAGTGTAAATAAAATTACTAGACAAGATGCACTAGTCATACTCTTATTTTTCAGCGTTTTTATTTATTACTTAATCACTTTAGCAAGGCAAAACAAAAATGAAGAAAACAAAGTAGAAACACCTAAATTTTCATTATGGCAATCTCTTTTATTCGTAGTTCTTGGCATTGTTGGCATTATTATAGGTAGTGATTTAGTGGTTGATAGTGCATCCTATATAGCTAAATTCATTGGTGTTAGTGACCGAGTAATTTCCTTAACAATTATTGCGTTTGGCACATCATTGCCCGAATTAGTTACTACGATCGTTTCATCTAAAAAAGGAGAACAAGATGTATTAGTAGGTAATATTATTGGAAGTAATATTTTTAATATCTGCGTAGTTTTAGGTATTCCGGTTGCTATTTTCGGTACTTTAACTCCTGTAAGTTTTCAAATGATGGATTTAATTATGTTAATTTTTTCCTCTTTATTAATTTTAATCTTTGCCAGTACTGCCCGAAAAATTACTAAAAGAGAAGGGCTCATTATGCTAATTTGTTTTGCCATTT
>CAKOLP010000042.1 GCA_934096025.1 uncultured Bacilli bacterium | reverse complement strand
CTTGTACTTCTGTGGCAATTTGTTCTTTTGTACAGAAAATATGGGAATCATTTTGCGTAAAAGCTCTTGTTCTTTCTATACCACAACAAGCTCCACTAGCTTCATATCTAAAATCATTAGCAACTTCCGCTAAACGAAGTGGTAAATCCCGGTAAGAATGTAAGAAGTTTTTATAAATCATCATATGATGTGGACAGTTCATAGGCCTTAAAACATATGCTTCATCATCAAGTGTCATAGCTGGAAACATATCTTCTTTGTAGTGATCCCAATGACCACTTGTCTTATAAAGTTCTACATTTCCTAAAGATGGCGTAAATACATGCTTATATCCTAATTTTAATTCTTTATCAGTTATATAATCAACAAGATTCTTTCTTAATATAAAGCCATTTGGCAACCACAAAGGTAATCCTTTACCAACTAAATCGGCAAACATAAATATTCCTAAGTCTTTACCTATTTTTCTATGATCTCTTAGCTTTGCTTCTTCTAGTTCTTCTAAATGCTTATTTAAAGCTTCTTCAGTATCAAAGCATACTCCATATATTCTTTGAAGCACTTTATTTTTAGCATCATTTTTCCAATAAGCCCCACTAACTTTAAGAAGTTTAAAATATTTAACTTCTTTTGTAGCTTCAACATGAGGCCCCCGACATAAATCAGTAAAGTTCCCTTGAGTATAACAAGAAATAACTGCATCACTATCCATATTTTCAATTAAATCAATCTTATAAGGATCTTCAGCAAACATATCTAATGCTTCTTCTTTAGTTAATTCCTTTCGAACGATTCTTTTATTATCCTTAGAAAGATGTTTCATTTCCTTTTCAATTTTTGGTAAATCTTCTTCTGTTAAAGTTTCACTACCTAAATCTATGTCATAATAAAATCCTTCTTCAATTACAGGTCCAACCCAAAATTTAGCATCTGGATATAAGTTTTTAACTGCATTAGCCATTAAGTGGGCACATGAGTGATTAAGTACATTTAGTTTTTCATTTTCTTTAATATTTATCATTTTTATCTTCCTTTCTTTCTTTCATTTAATTTAGTCTGCAATAATAGTTTACTATATTTTGTTTTAAGAGCATTATACTCATTTTCTAATGCTTTTACCTCAGCATTACTTAGCTGCGTTGTCCTTATTTTACTTAACAATTCCAACATTCTAATACGACAATCATTCATTTCTTTTTCCACAATCATACTCCCACTAAAAAAGATGGTACACCAAGGAGTGCATATGCACGGTACCATCCTTCATTTAACTTATTTTTGATAACGGTTTTACCCGGAGTTTATTAGACCCTCTAGAAAGTAGTAACTTTTGATTTAATTTATTAGTTCGCACCAACCACTAACTCTCTTTAAAACTAATATTTAAAAGCCATGTCTTCCTTTAACGATTTACACCTAAATTTTAACACATTTATTTTTAACAATCAATACCTTATTTACAACAATTACAATCTTGGCAACTACAATTTGCACCATTTACTATCGCAACACCACTACTAGCACCTAATCTTGTTGCTCCAGCATCGATTAATTCTTGAGCTTGTTCAAAAGTTTTTATTCCCCCACTTGCTTTTATTTCTAACTCTTTCGATTTATGGACATTCATAGTTTTAACATCACAAACTATTACACCCCTTTTACCAAAACCAGTATTTGTCTTAATAAAATTAACTTTTACTTCACTACATATTTTTGTCATAGTAATTAATTCTTCTTCAGTAAGTAGTGATGTTTCCACTATTACTTTTAATGGTTTATCATAAATACATTCTTTTATTTTAATAATTTCTTCTTTAACATAATCATAGGCTTTATCTTTTAAGACCCCGACATTAATAACCATATCTATTTCATCAGCACCATTTTTTACTGCTTCTTTTGCTTCATATACCTTACAGTCTGTTGTATTCATACCTAACGGAAAACCAATTACAGTACACACTCCGACCTCAGAATCCTTTAATAAAGATTTAGCATAGGAAACATAAAAAGGATGTATACATACAGTTTTAAAACCATATTCCCTAGCTTCTTCACATAATTTAGCAATATCTTCTTTTGTTGCTTCCATTTTCAAATTTGTATGATCTATATATTTTTCAATTTTCATAAATTCCATCCAGATTTAGTTCTTGATAACCTTTCAATTTTTGTATAATCAATTAGTTCTCGAATTCTATTTCCTTCTTCTAAAGCTTCTTCACCATGAAGCCCACATATTAATCTTTCAATTTCAGCTCTCCCCTCTAACTCATAATCTACAGTTAAAATACGGGGGTTTAAATAAGCATGATACATTTTATAATCATCTTTTACAATTAATAAAGTTCCATTAGCCACTAATTCTTTATTGCGAATGGCAAATGGGAGTGGTACTCCCACAACACAAGGAAGATTACCTAAATAATTATGCTTTAATTTGCTTTTCTTAGACATCTCATCTTCACTAACATTCTCCATTAGGGAATAATTTTCTCTTATAAACTTTCTTATGCTAATTGCATAAGCATTACAAAAATATTTTATTTCTTCTTTTTGCAACACAATCACCTCTTTACTTAACCATAGTATATCACAATTTAAAATATAACGCTATAAAACTTAGTTTTTAAAATTAGCTAATTTTGGATTTTACAATTAAAAATTTTTTCATCAGCCCTATTGCATTATTTATGGCAATTTGATATAATCAATTTGTCGATTAAAAAAATGTCTTCTTAGCTCAGTTGGTAGAGCAACTGACTCTTAATCAGTGGGTCCAGGGTTCGAATCCCTGAGAGGACACCAGATGTTAATTAAAATCCCTTATTTTAGGGATTTTTTTATTGTGCTTTTTTCCATATTTTCTGTCTTTTTCATAGTATCATAGAAAATTTTAGACAAAATAAAAGGATTGTACCTATAAACAACGGTAACAATCACCTATCACTCTTTTTAGAAATTCTTTGTCTTGAAACCCCAAGTAAATTCTCTTGACCAGTAAATGTTCTTATTTTATCAGAATCTATAAAGAAGTCCATTTTATCTACTATTTTTTCTCTTATTGATTGAAGCCACTTATCATCATCGCCAATAAATGCTCTACTATACTCAGTAACTAATATTAAATTTTCAGTTCCAATTTCATTTATGTTCAACTGTCTTGTAATTAAATCATTATTAATAAAACCACAAGCATCCGAACACGCTAGAAGCAATTCTAAAGCTTGAAAATCTTCTAAACTTTGTAAATTATTCCATGCCTCACCATTTTTTAGAACTGTCAAACGCGATAACTTTATCATATTATTCTCATCAATACCCAACTCATGTAAAATAGTTGCTAATTTCTGTTTTTTTTCATCAAGCTTTTTTACATCAAAAGCAATTTTTGTACCAATTATAATACCATTACCAATTACATAAGGAGTATTTTCATCTACCGCTAATAATTGCATAATACCATTTTTTATATCTTTTGAATTTATCATAAAACTTTCCTCCTCATCAATATAAACTTTTTTTATAGTATCACTTTTTTAGGATTTGTCAATTTTAAAAGACATTTTACTACCTATTTAAAGTATTAAAATCTAAAACTTGACTTTCATCAGGTCTATTATTAAATTCTATTCTTTGAACTTTACTTACTGTTTTTCCTACTGCATCAGTTACTAAATATTGAATCCAATATTGGTCTTTATTCATTTCTTCATTTACTTCATGGTAAACCTTATGCTCTATTTTTAACCCAGGCTTATCATCCTTTACCTCTAAATGATCATAAGTTATTTTATCTATAGAATCTACATAATAAATATCTTCAAAAAACTTAAGCGTCGGAGCAGCTATATCTTCCGGATTATTCACATCATTTAAATAATTACTATTTTTAGGATTAGCTATCCAGCCATATTTACCATCTTCATATTCAATAAAGTACCAAAAGTTACTTTTTCCAGCCATTTCTTTAACTTTAAAAACATCACCCTTTTTAGCTTCCCCTAGCATAGCACTGTTTTTGTCAGGATCTTTTCTAATCTTTACAGACTCATTTAAAACTTCAACATACCACCCATTTTTTATATCATTTATTTTAACTTCTTGCTTATTATTTTTATATGTTACATATCCAAAATAACCCCCAACTATTAAAATAATTATTACCAAAATAATTACTAACTTTTTCAAAATACCACTCCTAATCTAAAATAATTATATCAAACTTTCGACAAAATTCTACTATTATGTTATAATTTCTTTGGGTGATGAAAATGAAATACAAATATTTAACATTAACAAAAGAAGAAAAGCAAAAAGCAAAAGTAGAATTTTATCAAACCGATGCAGGTTTAAATCTAAAGAAAAGATTTTCCAGATTACTTAGTTATTCCATTTTATTAATATTATTTGGTATATTAATTATAGTAACTGCTTATATTAATAATGAATCTATAGCAAGCTATATATTCGGAATAACATTATTTATCTTTTCTCTTGTCTTTCTTATTGGAAGATACAAACTTTTCCTTATACACATAAATAATTTTATAATAGCTCAAAAGAAATAATCTTTTGAGCTATTATTTTAAAATTCTTTTTAAATCACTTAGTCTTGCAGAATCTAACTCATTATAATAATTTATAAAAGCTTGAGTATTAAGAATATCATGAGATATACTAGGTATTCTAAGTCTATTATATTTATCATCAACTATTCTTCCTGCAAAAGACATTGTTAACTCTGAAAGATAATCCGGATTATGACCATAAGCAAATACTGGCACAAAGTTTCCAAAAATACTTTTCGCAAATAAGGCTATTTCTATTTGCAAAGGACTTAAATCCCTAGATAATAAATCTTGTTCAAAATCACTATCGGTACCATACAACATAAAATCATCATGAAGTATATATTTAGGATTTATATAAACTACTCTATTATCTTCATCTTCTGTAATTTTTGGACCAAACACATATGTACCATTTTCCACGACTATTTCAGGATCATGATGCCAACCCCGTTGGACAATTACATTTTTTTCTAAAACTAAATCCAGAAATTGAAAATCTCCAAACCTTAGTGTTGTATCACTTTTAGCAAGACGAAAAATAATACTTTCAAGCCTATCAGCGCTTATTAGTAATTTATAATCATCCTTAGTATATTTTCGACAATTAATAAAAGACACTGGCAAAGCAAGTTCTGGATTAAAGGCACAAAGATTTATCATTGCTCCATAAAGTGCTTCAGCCTTAGTTTTTTGCAAATAATTAAAATATTTAATGCCAGAATCTGCATCATAAGTAACTTTTAAATTATCTTGTTCATACACATATAATCCAGCTTCTTCCTCCATCTTAGATAATACACTATCCGGAATATGAGACAAAACTTTCACATTCAAACCAGATAATTTAAATTTTCCCACCGTAAATTCTGACAAGTCTTTATCATATAAACCATTTGCGTTTCTATCATAAATAATAGTAATAATCGTACTTAATCCTTGCATTAATAATACTGGTGATACATATTCACTATTAGAAACTAAAACCAAAGTCTCATTATAACGAACTACCCCAATAAAATTCCCATTATTAAAATTCAAAAAACAAAGATTACTATTAACATTCCCTTTGCTTTTTAGCTTATTGAATAAACTTTCCAAAGCTCTATGGTCTTCATGAGTAATTGTACCAATTTCAAATAATTGACTTCTATCTTTTTTATTTAAAAATACCAAAGCTTGATCATCTTTAATTTTCTCAAGGACTGTAGTAAGGCCCATTAGTTCTTTACCATTTTCATTTTCTTGATAGCAATTTCTTAACTTATCTTTTTGTTTGATAAAAGCATTTGCAATATTATCTACTTCGCTCATACTCATAAACTGTTCAGGTTCACTAAATACTAAATCATCTAGTTTATTTTCTTCAAGTTGCAAATTTAGTCTTCCAGCTAAAAGCTTAGTTAATATATCCATACCTGTAGCATTTTTAGCAAGATGATGAATTAAATTTCTAATTCTTCTAGCAGTACTTACACCATTTTTCCACAATTCTATATCACTTGTAAGAGCCCTAGTTAATTCTTCAATTGTTGGTATGTATGCTCCCCGTTCAACTTTAATTAAAGAAACATTACTTATTACTACATATACTACACAAATAAATTTCAAAAAACTAGAGTCATATTCCATATTTGCAAATCTTTTTAATAAAATTTTATATACTAGTTCTGCTGACATTACTGGCAACCTAAGGATAGATACTGCCCTAATTAAAGATTCATCTAACTCACGTTCATCACCTTTAGCAATCATAACATATAAATTTTTTCTTCCCTCAGGCGTTAAACAAAACACTTCACGCTCAAACATCTCTGTTTTTTTATTTTGCAAAAAATCCTTAAAAGCAGCTAATTGACTTAATCTATCATTAAATGCCATTACATTACCCTTTTGTAAGAAATCCCAAATAATAAAATCTAAATTATTTTTTGCTTTATCTATATTATCTATTATAAAGACTACCTTTTTCCCACTATTAGCTAAATTTATTGCTTCTATCAAATTTTTTCTTATAAAAGACTCATTAATACTTCTTTCATCATTACAATCAATTAATATTTTTTCTGTATCTTCACCTAAAAATTTACCAAAAGACTCAGCTAAAAAAGTTTTTCCACTTTTTCTTTTTCCCTCAATTATAACAGCAGAAATACCCGTATTTAACTTATTAGCATAATATCTATAAAACAAATACATATCTTCTAAAACATCTCTATTTGGAAAAACATATCCCAATTCTTCAAATATTTTCTTAAATTCTTTCATAACCACATTTCCCTTTAAGCCATAGCTTATTATATCAAAATAAATTATAATATCAAGTAAAACCCAATTAAAAAAATTGACAAATAATTATCAATTTTTTCTAAAATCTTTCATCAAATTGTTCTATTTCATCTAATTGCTGTTCAACTAAATCCCTAAATCTTCTTTTATAAACAACTACTTTTCTTCTTAAGTTTTCAGCATCAGACTCAATTCTCTCAGCTTTTTGCAAAGCATTATTTATTACTTTGGTAGCATTTCTCTTAGCATCTTCTATTATTACTTTAGATTCATCATAAGCTGCTTTCTTTATATTACTTGTTGATTCTTCAGCTACTAAAATTGCTCGATTCAATGTTGCTTCAATACTTTTGTAATGTTTAAGCTCTCCTTTTAAAGTCTCAATCATCTCACAACTACTTTTTAA
>CAKOLP010000041.1 GCA_934096025.1 uncultured Bacilli bacterium | reverse complement strand
CGACTAAACCACTCACATAAATAAAATGTACCGATTAAAATTATATGAAAAAAACAGCCAAATGTCAATTTTTTTCAATCACTTTTTCCAAAAACTAAACATTTTCTGAACAAAATAACGCATACAAAGGAATATCTTTAACACCATTACTTAAATTAAAGTTATTTATACTTAGCCTTATAGCATACTCTGCATTATAATGTTCCATATAGACTTTTAAACTTTTTGCTTGAGTATTTTTCCCAGCTTTTACTTCAACTGGAATAATTTTATTATCTTTTTGAAAAAGAAAATCTACTTCTGCATTAGCGTTATTTTTTCCCTTTCTACTCCAATAATGTAAATCATATCCCATCTTAATAAGTTCATTAGCTACATAATTTTCCGTAATTACCCCCTTGTAAGAAAAATCTTGATCTAGTAAATAGCATTTTAGTGAAATATTTAACAAACTATTTAAAATACCTGTATCACTCAAATAAATTTTATAAGCATCATTATCTATAAATCCATTTAAAGGATATTCTGGCTTAGTTACTTGATTACACAAAAATACTAACTTACTTGCAATAAGCCAATCTAGGGCAGAAATATAATCTCTTTTTCTATTATCTTTTTCATCAACTAAAGAAAACATAAATTTCTGATTTTCTTTAGCAAGTTGAGATGGAATACTTCTATAAATATTCCTAATTCTTATAGTTTCCAGATTTGAAGCATATTTACTCATATCATCAAAATATACTTCTATTATATACTTTATCAAATTATTATCTATTAAACTCATATTCATTTTTTGTTTTATAAAATTATCAATTACCACAGGCATTCCACCTAAATACAAAAATTTATAATAAAGTTCTATTAAAGTATTATGAATTAAATCAGGCACTTTCTCATTACTAAGAAAAGATGACCTTATATAAGGAACAAATCTTTCATTTCCCGTAGCCCATAAAAATTCCTCAAAGTCCAAAGGATACATATATTTAATAATTACTTTACCAACAGGAAATGAACACTTAAACCTTTTAACAGCTACACCTAACAGAGAACCTGCACAAATAATATTAAAATTATCTATGCTTTCATTAAAAAACTTTAAAGACTCAATAAAACTTTCACATTCTTGCACTTCATCTACAAATAAAATAGTATCCTTATTGTTTCGCAAACTAACCCCAATTACAGCTTCTAAAATTTCTACTTTTTTTTCAAAAGAGCCTGCCTGTTCAAAAATTTGTTTAAAGTCTTTATCTTTCATAAAATTTAAACAATAATAATTTTTAAAATTTTCTTCACAAAATTTTTCTATAATATATGTTTTACCAACTTGTCTAGCACCAATAACCATTAAAGGTACACCCAAATTATTATTTTTCCATTGAATTAATTGATTATAAAATTTTCTTTTCATAAGCCTAAATCTCCTATATACCTAAAAATGCCATAAATCAGCCAAAAAATCAACATTTTGGCGATTTCCCGACCCACTTTTTGGTCAAAACTGGCGATTTCCCGACCCACTTTTCAGTCAAAATTGGCGATTTCCCGACCCACTTTTTTAAAAAACATTAAAAAAAGCTACATCACAATAGCTTTAATACCTTATATCCATTAAATATAATCCACACCCAGGTGCTACACTTAATGTTTTTTTCTCTAGTGGATTTTCTAACATATCCCTAAGAACTATACAATCAACTTTTCCTCTAGCAACATCTAATAAAGCTCCAACTAAATGTCTCACCATATACCGGTAAAACCCAATCCCAACAAACTTAAATAAAACAATATCTTTCTTTTTTACTATTTTTATCTTATAAATTGTTGAAATATAACTCGGTCTTTCTCCACTTACAAAAGCCTGAAAATTATGCGTACCCACAAATACTTTACTTGCCTGCTTCATCTTTTTTATATCCAAAGGATACCTCAGTTGATAATAATAACCCTCATAATCTTCATGATATTTTCCATTATTAACTTTATATATATAGCATTTTTTCTTAACACTATGCCTTGCATGAAAGATATCATCTACTTTTTTCCATTTTTTTATAACTATTTCCTTATTCAAAATAACATTTATTTTATTTATAATATTTCGTGTAAGTTATTTCTTTGTATCAAAATGGGCACACTGATTAACAGCATGAACACAAGCATCAGTTCTCCCACTTCCCTTTATTAAAATAGGTTCTTCTAATACTTCACTCAAAACAGACTCTAAAGTTCCTTGAACGTTTTTCACATCATTTTGCCGTTGAAACCCATGAAACTTAGTGCCATCATAAGAAAATTTCAGCAAATATCTCATGATTTTATCCTATAAATAGCTTTTAAAAGATCATCTAATTCTTTATATTCATTAATCTTTATTCCAGTATGCAAAGACTCATGCGTAAATTCCACAATCTTAGCCTCTTGAATCCATGGCGCCAAATCCGGAGCAAAAACACTTTTAAAAGTAAGTATTTCCTTGCCATTTACAACATAAATATAATCTACTAAATTTAAAAACAATTCCCCCTTTTTATCAAGTAAAACTATTCTTCTTCCATAATTAACAACTTTCTTAAACAGACTTTTAAAAAACTCCATATCTTTTTTTGTAAGTCCTCGACTAAAATCGTTAAGTACTATCACCCTATCTTGCAACTTACTCGCTAAAATCACTTTATTCTTATCTTTATAACTCAAAGTATCAAAATCTTTATCCAAATACGAAGTATCCAATCCCACCATTTGTAAAGCTTTTTCAGGTTTCTTTACCACAATATCTTTTACTAAACCAGCAAATTGTTCTTTTATTTTATAGTTAACAATACCAATTATATTTCCATTTAATGCTTCTAATTCCATAAAACATCCACCAATTCTCTCATATCATAATAAGTTTTATTCAAAATATCATAATAGTTCAATTTCTTTGAAAGCTCCACAACAAAAGGCAAAGAAAAACCTAATTCGCGCAATTGTTTTTCATTTTTAAACACATCTTCTAGTGTTCCCTCTAAAATCAAACTATTCCCATCAAACACATAAACATAAT
Organism: uncultured Bacilli bacterium; assembly: GCA_934096025.1. Taxonomy (GTDB): domain Bacteria; phylum Bacillota_I; class Bacilli_A; order RF39; family UBA660; genus Onthocola_B. The sequence goes on along the minus strand of CAKOLP010000041.1, from coordinate 4,219 downwards.
CAGAATACAAAATATTTTCTACATCAGCAGTTACATTTAAAAAACTTATTTTTTGTAGTCTTAACAAATTAATAATACTTTTTATTTCTTCCTCTGTTAAATTAAACCAAGCTTCATGAAATACTACTTGTTTACTAGGAAATAAATCTAACTTTTCTTTCAATTTATTAAAATCTGTTTCTTCAATTACTACATAAGAAGCAAGTTTACTTATAAATTCTTTATTTATATTAGTACTTAAAATCGTATAATTAACACCATCTTTAAACGTCATATAAAACCACTTTACTTTCTTTTAAACTAGCAGCTACATCAATAAGTCTTTGATTAGTACTTCCTCTAAACTTGCAAGCTAAGCTCTTTTTTTCTATCTCAAATTTTCCGTCTACTAAGACATCTACATTTTCTAATAATTCTTTTCTTTTATCTTTTGCATTTACCAAATCTTCATACAAAAAACCTGTATAAGCCCAAACATTTAATCCCAAACTATGTGCATACTTGGCTATTTCTATCGCAGGTTCCGGTTGAAAAAAAGGATCTCCACCTGACAAAGTAACTCCGTCTTGAAATTCAAGTTCGCTTAATTCTTTTTTTATTTCATCAACAGTATACAATGCTCCCCCCACAAAACTATGTGTATCGGGATTATGACAAAACTTACAATTATGACTACAACCTTGAAACCAAATAACAGTCCTTATACCAGGCCCATCAACAATACTATCAAGTTGCAACTTCGAAGCTAATCTAACATTCATTTATACCACTACTTTCTTTATAATTTTTTACTAAATTATTTATTTTAATAAAATGATGATTAACACCTGACTTTCCTATTTTATATCCATCTTCAACAGAAATAATTTCTGCTAATTCACTAAGACTTACCTCCGGATACTTTATTCTTGCATTTGCCACTATCTGAGTTCTATCTTCTAATAAACTAAATAAATCTTTTTCTTTCAAAAAATTAATATTACTTATTTGCATTTGTCCACTTTTAAAACTTTTTTCCTGATTAGCAATCTCACAATTATTAAGCCTATTAACCATATTTTTATGATCCTTATATATCCTTATATCTTCAAAATAAAACAATGAATTAATTGCTTTAAATCTTTTTATCAAATCACTAATACACTCACTAGCTTTAATATAAACAATATACTTATAACCCCTTTTAATTAATTTAGCTTTCAAATTAAACTCATTAAGTAACCCTAAAACCAAGGAAGCCATTTCTTCACTTGCAAATATATATTCTAAATGATAACCACTCGTACTAGGATTAGAAATATTACCAACTGCCAAAAAAGCCCCTTGCAAAAAAGCATTTTTTTCCTCATCAGTCTCCATTTTTTCCAACTTAATACTATCTTTTATATATGAAACCTTATCTTTTATAGACAATATATATATTTGTTTTACTTTAAATCTTTTTTGTACTCTTATAACTACATCTAAAGACACATTATATATAGCTTTTATTTCTTTATATATTCTTCTAGCAATACTTGCATTTTCCAAAGTAATATTTATTTCATTTTTCTTAAAACAAGAAACAGAATTTAAAAAACCTTCTAGCTCACTTCTAGCTTCCAAAATATTTATTTCATTTTTAGCTATTTCTTCTTTTAAGCTTATTGTAAAAGTTATCATTTACGCCTTTCCATAAGATAAGAAAATATTAAATATCCAGTCTTCAAAGCATCATGTCTATAAACGCCATTTTCAATAACTGCCAATTTATCTTGAATAACATGAATATGTTCTAACTCATTCATATCAAGCACTACCGGATCTTTTTGTTGTTCAGTAGCATACTTTCTAGCTAATTTACTCGAAATAATTTTGTTATTAGCAATAACTACATTTAATTTACCTTTTCCTAAATACCTTTCCAAATAATCTACATGGTCGCGAACTGTAAACCCGTCCGTTTCCCCTGGTTGTGTAAACAAATTACATATATACATCCTATCTGCTTTAGACTTATTTATTGCTTCAACTAAAGTTTTATCAAGTAAATGCGGAGCTATACTAGTAAATAAACTACCCGAAGAAAAAATAATTAAATCAGCTTCATTAACAGCTTTTAATACTTTTGGATTAACAACTATATCTTTATTATACTTAACGTCTTTTATCTTATCTATACACTTTGTAACCTGTGCTTCTCCAAATATTTCTTTGCCCTCTTTAGTAATTCCAATTAATTCAACATTATCTTCAGTTAAAGGCAAAATATTTCCTTTAACATCAAAAAGAGATTCCAAAACAGGCATAGCTTTAGCAAAACTACCTTTCATATCAAGTAGTGCAATTAAAAGCAAGTTTTTTACAGAATGTATTCCAATAGTTTTAGATTTAGTAAATCTATAATTCATAAGCTTAATAACATCTTCATCAGCAGAAGACATACTTAACATAACTTTTGTAATATCAGCAACCGCCGGAAAATTAAATTCTTTCCTAAGTAACCCCGTACTTCCCCCATTATCAACCACACTTACTACTGCAGTAATATCTAATGGAAATAATTTTATTCCTTTTAAAAGTTGAGAAAGGCCACTTCCTCCCCCAAAAATAACAATCTTTTTCATATTCATCACAAACTAAGTTTAACACAATTAATTGAAAATTGCTATATAAACGGTAAACTTTGCCTTTTCATACCTCCACTTACCTCGTAACAACTATCTATAATTATAAAAGCATTTTCATCAATTTCTAATATCTTTTGTTTTAATGCATAATAATCATTATTAGCAACAACACACATAATTAAAACCCCTCTTTTTAAATTATATCCTCCTCTACAAGGAATACAAGTAAGACCAGAATTAAACTCATGCATAATAAGTCGCATTACAGCACTTCTCTCTTTAGTATATATATAAAACATTTTACTCGTTTTTATACCAAACATAATCTTATCAACAAAATAAGTTGACCCAATAAGAATAATAAAAGAATATATTCCTTTACTAATACCAAAAACGATTATTCCAATCAATGTAATAATACTATTTGTATATAACATTGATTTAGATTCACTAACCCCAAAATACTTACTTATTATTTGCATTATAATATCAGAACCTCCCGTCGAAAACCCACTTCGATAAATTAGCCCTGAACCAATCCCGAAAAATATTGTAGCAAGTAACAACTCAATTAAAAAATCATCAAAAACAACTCTTTCTAACACAAAATTACTAATCGGCAAAGTCACCGTTATCAAAAAAGGATATAATATTGACCCACAAATATTTTTCTGCATTTTACTCATATCGAGCATAAAAAACCCAAGAAATAACACTAAAAAATTTGCAACATAAATAAATAAATTTGCATTAATACCAAACAACTTATGAATAACAATAGCAACCCCACTAAACCCCGAAACTACTAAATCATTAGGTATTAAAAACATATTAAAAGACATAGCATAAATAAAAATCCCCAATACTAAACTTAAACCATTAATAACGCTTTCTTTATATTCTTCTTTAATCAAAACACATCACCACATTATAATAATTATAATCTAAAGACATATTTTTAGCAACATTTTCATATCATAAAGAGAGGTGAATAATAAATGAACGGTAGCTATTACCAAAATCCAACATTTCCAAATCAAGGTTTTCAAACCCCACCAGGAAATGTATCTGTAACAGAAGTTACAAACAATATACCCCAAGAGCAAAGTTATATTGAAAATATCTTAAGGCTTAACAAAGGAAGAAAAGCCAAAGCTTATGTATCTTACCCAGACAGTAGTGCTTGGCAAAACAAAATCTACGAGGGAATAATTGAAGAAGCCGGAAAAGACCACTTAATAATCAGGGACAACACTAACAACCTTTGGTACTTAATAAGAATAATTTATCTAAACTATGTAGAATTCATGGAACCAATAATTTATTCTCACAGTTATTCTGAAAAAACTTATTAACAAAAAAGAGATAATTAACAAACTAATTACTTTGTTTTATCTCTTTTTTCTTTTAAAAATATCTATTAAAATTATTTACTTCATTACCTAATAAAGTTTTTCTACCATGCCCAGGATACACAACAGTATCACTTGGATACTCACTAATTAATTCAAGACTTTTTTTCATTTCTAAAACACTACCCGTTGGTAAATCCATACGTCCAATAGATGAGTAAAAAATAAAATCGCCAATAAAAAATGTTTTATAATCTT
>CAKOLP010000040.1 GCA_934096025.1 uncultured Bacilli bacterium | reverse complement strand
CTTTAGTAAGTACATCATTAAGTAAATTATTATATTGAGCTTCCATAACATTTTTAGATATTTCAATATAAGCCCCAAAACTAAGGCCAATTAATATTGCTAAAATAACTATTACAGCCATTAATTCCACTAAAGTAAATCCCTTATTTTTCATATATTATCACAATTATATAATACCACATCAAGCTAAATTCCACAACAAAACTAAAACACATTTATTTTTTTATTCCAAAGAAAAAGAGCAAAGCTCTATAATATAGTTATACTATAATACTTAACATTTTCAATAATACTGGCCTCAAATTCCACATTAACAATAAAGTTTAAAACCCGGTTACCATATGTATCATAATCTTTTAATGCCACAGTTTCTTCTTTCAATAAATTCTTAGAAACATCATAAAATTTAATAGTCAAATTATTATTTAAATCACCCGAGTAAGTTCCTCCGAAAATATAATAATCAAATTCTTTTGCTAGAAATAAATTTGTAATATACCCTTTATTAGTCTCATAATCATAATTAACATCATTTACTTCCTTTAAAACATCATTGCCAACAGTATTCTTCTTTTCGTACAAATCTAATTTTTCATTAACAACAAATCGAAAATATGTATTATTTCCCTCATCTATTAACTCTATGCCAGCTATATAGGTTTTTCCATTTATAACTGCTTCAATAGTATTTAAGTATTCTCCTTTTTTATATCCATTTAATTCTTCAACCGTATTAACTAAAGACATTATTAAATCCTTATCTAAATTATTTGTTAAAATACTAAGTTCTATACCATCAAAAAGAAACTCATATTCTCTATTTTGACAATCAACTTTAAATGTATCTTCTAAAACCTCACACTTACACTTATTTTTTTTGGCAAACTCAGTTTTTTGAAAGTTCATTTTAATATCATTTAATGTAAAATCTACATCCTTTATAGCTACTATTTCTTCGGTATCTTTCAAACAAAAAACAATAATAATTGCCCCGATAACTAAAAGGCTAAACAACCCTATAAATATTTTCTTTTTCATATGACCTCAACTATAATAATAAGTAATTTTAATACTACTTAAATTTCCATTTAATTTAAATTTATCATCCACTTTTGTTAAATCCAAATAATATACATTATTTACTTCAGTGATTAAATCATTCATTTGAGCTAGTGTATTATAATTATTTTCTTTGCCATTTACTTCTAACACAAACGGATACTCACTTGATACAAATAAGTTCGGTAAATGAATTAGACCCGAAGTAGACCGTAACGTAACTTCTTCGCGTATTTCTTCTTGGATTTTTGTAAATATTTCTTGTAAGCTTGATAAACCATCATCAGAATTAAAATAACATCCCGGCGAAGCAATATCTATTAACTTTCTCGTATCAACCCTACTTCCAATGCCAATAGAAAATACTGTATTTGTTTTTTCTTTTATAGTACTAGCCAAATCTCTTACACTTCCCTGATTTAAATCCATGCCATCACTAACAAATATCATATATGTATTATCTTTAGTAAAACCTGTATCTTTAGTTCTAGCTTCATCAATCAATCGGTTAGTAACATCAAGTGCTGCGATAAAATTAGTTCCTCCCTCAGCTCCAATACTAGAAATTAATTCAAATGCTTCTTCTTGGTCCCTACCTAAACTTAGTCCAACGTGAGCACTACCAGTAAATGTAACAAAGGATATAGTTGATCCTGCTTTAAAAGACATACTATAAACCAAATTTTTGGCCACTTGCTTCAAACTTTCTAATCGTCCTCCCCACATACTACCGGATCTATCCAAAACCAGTACCATTTTAACTTTATTTTCAATCATAACCCCAACAGAGTTTTTATCTATTTTATCTACTGCTACATCTATATCATTAAAATTCCATTTAGCTTTAACAGTATCTTTATCTTTTAGTCCATCAAAACTATATACTCTTTTATTATCTTTTTCCCAATAACTAAAAGTATAGCCATTTCTAGTAGGCACAAGCAAAGGATAATTAGCATCACTTTCAATAAAATATGTATCTTTTTTCGTAGGCTTAGTATTTGAAGTATCATTATAATCAAAAGTTACTTTATTTATTTGTAAGCTTTTTTCATAAACATTACCAGCATTATCTACTATACAAAGTAAGAATCTACCCGATGAATTAATCTCTAAATTACTACTTTGATAATTAACCTTATCACTACACGTACTCCTACTTAACGCAAACCCTTTATAACCCGAGCCAGACATATCTGTTGCTTCTACTTGCAAATATTGTTTTTCACCATAAGCTACTTTTAGAGTACTTTCAATAAGCTTAGGGTTTTCTTTATCTATCTTAATAACTTTATTTAATCTTTTTTCTTTACCATCATATTTAATCAAAACATTATAAGTTGTGTTTAGTACTAATTCTGGACTTACCACAAGCTTTTTTTCCTGGCCACTTGTTTGATGCTCATATATACCATTCAAATTAGTCCACTCTATTTCACTGTTTAATAAATCATTTTTACTTAACCCAGTAATAGTCAATGTAATATCCTGGTTATACCAATTGCCACTACACTTCTTATTATTACATAGAATATCTAAATCTGTTTGTACCCCGGTACTTTTCCTACAAGTTCCATCATTATTTACTTCTTTATTACCTAAAACCCCTACATATTCCTCTTTATCTAAATAGACATGAATAATATAACAATTTAAAATATTTTTTCTGTCTCTTGGATCATAAAGATAATTTTCATCATCCGGAGTAATAATTCCCTCTTTAATCAAAAAATCAATTGATACATCTACAGGTTCTGTAGTACCAGTTTTTTCAACATATTCACTTGCCTTATTTACCACATCTAAAATCAAATTTTTATATTGCGACTCTAAAACATTATTAGATATTCCTCTATAAATAACCAAACTAACACATATTAATATTGCTAAAATAACTACAATACTTAATAATTCAAATAAAGTAAAACCATCTTTTTTCATACTACCACAATAATATCCTATCATAAAAAAAATATTAACTCAATAAGTGTAATATTTTTTTGCTTTCATTTAACATAAATTAAAAAAAGGACATTTAAATCGTCCTAATTTATTTAATCATTAAATTATTGGCAATCAACTTTTGTAAATTTAACTGCTCCAGTAAAAGTCTTACCAGTATTTTTTTGTTGATCTGTAGCAAGATTTTTTAAAGTAACTGTTAACTTCCAATTATTTGATTGAGTTAATCCAGCTTCAGCAGTTAGTACATGTTTAAAGTCTCTTCCATCTTTTACTGTAGGAATTTGAACATCTGTTGTAGTCTTTGTAATATCCATATCGTCGATTATAGCAACAGAATCTTTTTCAGCTCTAAAAATTAATTCTGGAGTTTCTTCTGTTGTAGTATATTCAAAATCATTTTTAGTAACATTTAATACAACATTATAACACATAGTTCTTTCTTCTGCAGTTGGATTATAAGTTGGTGTAGATCCAGGTGCAGTCCAACTAACAGTTCCTGTACTAGTACCAGATTGATCTTCTCCACCTTGAATAAAGTTTGTTTGGTCAGCATAAATACTAATTGCGCTAAATGTACCTAAACTTGCACTTGAAGATGTACCAGTTTTAACAATAACATCAGCTTGAGCAGCGTCTCCTCCTTGTGCAGAGAAGTATGCGAATGTTGCACCTACTACTGCAACTAATAAAGTTGCTACTGCGATAACTGTTAATAGAATTGTATTTTTCTTTTCCATTTTTACTTTTCTCCTCTCTATTTTAATATTAGCATTTTTTAATTTTAAAATCAATACTATAAATCTATTTTTTTTACATTTTTATAACTTTTATTTAAATTTGTTAGATAATTAAAACATGGGTATAAATTATTTTACAAAATTATGTAAAATTATAATGAAAAACTAATTGTTTTATCTGAAGTATTTAATTTAATATTCATAGTAACATCATTTACATTTCCACCAGTAAATAAGTACGATGGATAAATATTTCCACCAGTTAATTTAATTTCACTACTGTAATCTTTTAAATTATTTTTCTTTATGATTTTATCTACTGTAGTTCCACTTGAATATGCTACCTTATAAATATCTGTACCTGTAAAAGAAGTCTTATAAGAAGACATAGCATTTTTACTACCTTCTGCTATAGTTAAATTACCCATATAAACTTCATTATTATATGTTATATTTACATTATAAGTTCCTGGATATAAACTTGGAATATTAAATGTACCATCAGTTCCTGTTGTAATTTTTAAGGAACCATTTTGAATATCAATTACAGCCCCACTTAAAGCACTTGAACCATCACGTAAAGTACCATTAAAATTATAAGCCATTTTTGCTTCTTTAACTTCTGCCACTACTTCAGTATTTACATAAAAGTAAGAATAACTTGCTTTAGCTATAGCCTTATCACTTAACCACATTTTAATCTTATATGTTTTAGTAGCATTTCCACTAGTAGTACTACCAACATTACCAAAAATTAAAGAATAACGACTATATCTACTATCAGTTTCATTTATAGAATAAATTGGCAACTCCCTTATAGATAAAGGTCCACTTATAAGTGTATCTTCAGCCCCAGCTCCATTATATTCATATACTGCTACCATAATATAATCTATCGGTGTTAACATATCACTATCAGAGTAACCACTTCTTTTTTTGAAACTATCCATATCATAACCTATATTTAGAGAAAATACAGAGTCAAGACTTCCAGTATTTTGAATATATATAACCGTAGAATCGCCTTTACTAAGCCCCTCATCTAAAGATAAAGGTTGCATATTATTTTTTAATATAGCACTCGACTCATTTCCAAAAGATACCTGAAGCGTACCAGTTTCAATCGTCTGATTATTAGTATTAGTTTTTACTGTAAAAAATGAAGCATAACTAAAACCAATAGAGAAAATAGTTAATACAAAAACACTAAATGCAATAATAAAATTCCTTTTTTTCATAAATTCTGTTGCTTTTTCAAAATTAAATCTAGTTTTCATTATCTCACCTTACTAATTATTTTAACATAATAAACGCATAAAAAAAAGGACAAAATTAGCGTCCTTTACGATATCTCTCTTTTGGGTCTAAATATTTTTTACGAAGTCTTATCTCCGTCGGAGTTATTTCTATGTATTCATCATCTTCAATAAATTCTAAAGCTTCTTCTAAAGTAAATTTTTTAGCTTTATTTAAAACTATAGCTTCATCTGCATGAGAACTACGCGTATTAGTTAATTCTTTATTCTTACAAGGATTAACATCTAAGTCTCCCTCTTTATTACAAATACCTATGATTTGTCCGATATATACTTCTGTAGATGGATCAATTATCATTGTTCCTCTGCTACTTAAATTAAATAATGAGTAACCAAATGTTGTTCCATTTGCCATAGATACTAATACACCATTTTTACGTCCACTAATAGCTCCAGCATAAGCTCCATAAGAATCAAAAGATCTAACCATAATGCCCTCACCCTTAGTTTCTGTAATAAAAGCTCCACGATATCCAATAAGTCCTCTTGTTGGAACTAAATATTCAATTCTTTGATAACCCACTTCTCCTGGTGCTACACTTTGCATAATTCCTTTTCTTTCATTTAAAGAATTTATGACAGTACCTGAGTATTCTGTTGGAACATTAATAACAACTTTTTCGTAAGGTTCTTCTTTTTTTCCATTTTCTTCTCTAAAGATAACTTCAGGTTTAGATACAGAAAGTTCATAACCCTCACGACGCATATTTTCCAATAAAATAGATAAATGAAGTTCCCCACGGCCACTTACTTTAAAGCCGTCAGCACCTGGTAATGGTTCTACTTTTAAACCGACATTTGTTTCAAGTTCTTTTTCTAATCTTTCTTTTAAATGTCTACTTGTTAAAAACTTACCGCTTTGTCCTGCAAAAGGAGAATTATTAACTAAAAAATTCATTGATAACGTTGGTTCTTCAATAATTATTTTTGGAAGTGGATCTATAACATCTTTTTGACAAACTGTATCCCCAATAGATACTGTACTACATCCTGCTATAGTAACAATATCGCCAAAATAAGCTACTGGCACTTCTACTCTTTTTATACCCTCATTTACAAATAATTTAGTTACTCTAAAAGTCTCTACTGTACCATCATTTTTAGCAAGAGATACTGTTTCTCCTACTTTTATTTTACCACGATTAACTCTACCAATTCCTAATCTGCCAATATAATCATCATAATCTAATTGACTTATTTGAAGTTGTAGTGCATCATTTTCTTGCCCCTCAAAAGGTTTCGTAGTACTTACTATTGTTTCAAATAGTGGTGTTAAATCTTTACCCTCATCTCCCATATGATAAATAGCATAACCACTTCTAGCACTTCCATAAAGAATCGGAAAATCTAATTGCTCATCTGTAGCTCCTAATTCCATAAATAAATTAAATGTCATATCCACTACTTCTTCAGCTCTTTGATCTTTTTTATCTATTTTATTAATAAATAAAATTGGTTTTAAATTATTTTTTAGGGCTTCTTTTAAAACAAATCTTGTTTGTGGCATTGGCCCCTCTTTAGAATCTACTAACAAAATGGCTGTATCAACAGTCTTTATTACTCTTTCAATTTCACTAGAAAAATCTGCATGGCCTGGCGTATCCACTATATTGATTTTATAATCTTTATATTTAATTGCACAGTTTTTAGCTGTTATAGTAATACCTCTTTCTTTTTCGATATCACCACTATCCATAACACAGTCAACTAATTCTTCATTTTCACGAAAAACCCCGCTTTGACGTAGTAAACCATCTACTAATGTTGATTTTCCCGCATCTACATGGGCTACAACAGCTATATTTATAATTTTATCCATAAAACTCAACCTCTCTCAAATACCACTAGATAATAATACAATTAGAATTAAAAGTCAAGAAAAAACATAGAATAAATCTATGTTAGCAACTATCTTTACTTGTACAAGTGTCTTTAGTTTCTTGTAGTTTTTTTATCATATCTTTAAAAATATCTGTTAATTCTTCTTTTTCTTTTTCGCTAAGAGCAACATAAGGATCTTTTTGTGATTCAACTGTACTTACATGGAAACTTTCTACTTTACCATCTTTTACAGTAACAAAACTCGGTGCATAAAGTCTCGTAACCCCAGTATCATACATATTTCCAGATTCATCTTGGACATAATATTCTTCTAAGTTTTTACCCAAGAACTTCAAAATTTTATAATAAGCATCTGTTCCTTTTTTTGTTTGTTCTGGCTCAATACTTCCTGTAAATTTATAAGTATCACGTATATCATAGATATCAACATAATAT
>CAKOLP010000039.1 GCA_934096025.1 uncultured Bacilli bacterium | reverse complement strand
TATCCAGTTTTAATTAAATCTGCTACTGTTTTATATGGCGCTGTGTCTCCTAATTCTGAAAAATATTTATTCAGATTCTGATAATGGGGTTTGACTCCTTCCCCGGCTTCTTCGAGGTCGAATTGTTTCAGTCCGTCTTCGATATACAGGTCCGAATCCGACAACAAGATAATACCGCCGCAAACAGCAAAATAAGCGATCTCTTTCCCTTGTTTTAAAGTATATATTTTATCACAAAGGGCTTTTTCTGGGCTTGCTATCATATAAATATATTCATCTTTTTTCTCAATTCTAATACCAATGGAATATACACTTTTGGGTACATCATAGTAGAAGTATGTTCCAAAAGGGGTCACATATTTCTTATGCTTTCTTTTATTAACTGTTGCACTTGTACAATTAACTACTTTTTCAGGAATCATGCCATAATAATATAAAGCAAAGTCAAATGAGAGATAAGACGGCTTACATATACTAGAAGCTAATAAATAACTTGGTGTATTAATATCTGTTTCATATAAACCTCGCACTATTCTTATTAGGTTTTGTTTCTTTATTTCGCTTTTTAATTTACTGTATTTATTACTATATTTTTTATACTTTTCTAATAACATTTTATTTGTAACTATCATATTTGCTCCTCTTACTACACATTTTACTGCACTTTCTGGAGAAAATCAAGCAATTTCTATAAAGCTTTGATTTCCCGTTTAGTCTTATTTTTCTTATTTTCTATATTAACTTGTTGAACCACAAACAGCATAATAATAGCATTTACTGTAAATGAACCACCATAACTAAGCAAAGGAAGTGGTACCCCAGTTAAAGGCACTAAAGCTAATACACCTAGTAAATTAACCAATATATGAAAAGTTAAATACCAAAATGTTCCATAAGCAAGTATTGAACAACGTAAGTTTTCCGAATCTTTAGCAATCTTTAAAATCCTAAATAACATATAAACATAACCTAGGATTATTAATATGCCCACTACTAAACCTAATTCTTCAACAATAATCGGAAATATAAAATCAGTGTGAGCTTCTGGTAAATACAAATATTTTTGGGTAGAATTACCTAAACCAACTCCAAAAAGTCCACCATTATTTATAGCAATAAAACCATTACATACTTGGTATCCAGTCTCCTCAGTATACCTAGAACAAGGATTTTGAAAATTTAGTCTTCCCTTTTGCATACTATTAAGAAGATCATTTCCTGAATAAAGTAAAGCTATACCACCAATTGCACAAACAACAATTATAATTTTCATAAATTTAATAATATTATTTTTAACTGACGGAATACTAATAAATGTCATAAAAGATATTCCTGCTATTATAGCTGCACTTCCTAAATCCGGTTGCATAGCTACTAAAACTACGACTATTCCTGCAAGTATCATGGGTAGTAAATAAATATACAAGTTCTTAGCTTTTTTATTATATAACCTATTATAATAGTTAGCCATAAAAACAATAATTATAGACTTAGCAAATTCACTGGGTTGTACTTTAAAAAACTTTAAATCGTACCAACTTATTGCATGATTCGTAATCTTACCATATACAAATAAAAACGCAAGTGATGCTATAAGCAAAATCATTAAAGGCCATGCAAATGCTTTATATGCTGATGTAGGTACCTTTAGGACAATAAAAAATCCCACAAAAAGTGATGCCACAATAAATATAATTTGTCTTACAAAAAAATGATAAGGTGCATATCCATATCTTACTACTGCTGTTATATTCGAAGCACTATAAATCATAACAGCCCCTAAAACTATATATAGTATCATCATAAAAAATAATGGAAAATCTATTTTTGAAAAAATCTTATTCATAAACAACTCCCTTATATTTTGATTTTAACATAAATACTACTAAATTTAACTATTTTTTTAAAACTTGGGTTATTTTAATGTCAAAAAGAACTGTTTATTAATAAATTATATTAGATACACAAAGGAGGTATATTATGTATTATTATGGTAATACCGGCTATTACGGTGGTGGATATGCAGGTCAAAATCAATGTTATCCACAATATGCTGGGTATACTAGTGGCTATGGTATTGGTGCTGCTATTTGGATTGTTTTATTTATTCTTTTAGTTATAATACTTGGTGCTGGCTGGAGCTGGAACAACAATAATAACTAATCGGGAAGTTTTATTACTTCCTTTTTTTTAACAAATCTGTTAAAATATGTTCTAGGTGAGAAAAATGAAGTTACCAAAAATAACTATATTAGATGAAAAACATAAATTACTTCACAAGGAAAGTAAACCGGCAAGTTTTCCTGTAAGCAAAGAAGACCAACAACTAGCTTATGATACAATTAAATATTTAGAAATGAGTCAAGATGAAGATATTGCCGAAAAATATGATTTACGAGCTGGCATGGGTATGGCTTTTGTACAAATGGGTCGACCTATTAGAATATTCGTTATAGCTAATGAACTTGAAGATAAAACTGGTTTTGAAGAATATATTATTATCAATCCTCGTATAATTAGTGCGAGCGAAGAATTAATATATGTCGGCGAGGGAGAGGGCTGCTTAAGTGTTAATCGTAGTGTTCCCGGAATTGTTCCTAGACATGCTAGAATTACTGTAGAATATTATGACTTTGAGGGAAACAAAAAAACCATTCGTGTTCGCGAAGACTTAGCTATAGCTTTTCAACATGAAATAGACCATTTAAATGGAATCCTTTTTGTAGATAAAATAGACCCTAAAAATCCTTATAAAGATCGTGAAAAAATGCGAGAAATATAAAAAACAAATTGACACATATATAAAATATATTATATAATACATTTGCAAGTTATTTAGGCAGAGTTATACATTAAATAATGTGTTTGAAACCTTTATGGGTAATAAAGTATCTAGGACTGCCCTAGAAAAATTAGTTTGAACTCCCTATTTAAAAGGTATAACAGAATAAATATTTTGCAAATAATGGAAAGGAGCATTTATGGCAAGATATACTGGACCAGCTTATAAGAAGTCTAGAAGATTAGGTTTTTCAACTTTAGAAAATGGAAAAGATTTAAAAAGACCATTTGCACCAGGACAACACGGACAAGACCGTCGTCGTAAACTAAGTGAATATGGTATCCAATTACAAGAAAAACAAAAAGTAAGAACTCTTTATGGATTAAATGAAAAACAATTCCGTAAGGTATTCGAAAAAGCTTCTAAGATGAAAGGTATTGCTGGGGAAAATTTACTAGTTTTACTTGAATCTAGATTAGATAACTTAGTTTATAGACTAGGATTATCAAGAACTAGAAGGGGTGCACGTCAAGTTGTTAACCATGGACATATTTTAGTAAATGGTAAAAAAGTTGATATTCCATCTTATACTTGTAAAGTTGGAGATATTATTTCTGTAAAAGAAAATTCTTTAAACCATCCAGCTATTAAAGATTCATTGGAGCAAAAAAGAACTGTACCAGCTTATTTAGAAATGGACGAAAAGAAACTATCTGGTAAATATGTTAGAATCCCAGAAAGAAGTGAACTTAACCAAGAAGTTAACGAACAACTTATTGTAGAATTCTATAACAGATAAAAAATCAAGACTTAATTGTCTTGGTTTTCTTTTGGCAAAAATACATTAAATGCTATATTATCTAAAGAAATAGTATCTACTACCCCATTTACATCATCAATAGTTAAGTCTTCTAAAATTTCTTTATAGTTTGTAATTATTTTATTGTAATTAATAATGTTTTCTTGTAATCTACTATTTACTTGTTCAACATATTCATAGTTTAATATATGGGTAGCAATTTGGACATTTTTTTTACGCTTAAAATCTAGTTCATTTACTTCTAAATTATTTAGTTTTTCTTTTATTCTTTTAATTACTTCATCAACATAATCTGTATTAACAGTTAAACCTAAAACTAAGTAATCATCATATATATCGGAAGTCCCATACATTGAAGTAATTAATTCCTTAGTTGTTAATTCATCATTAAAATCACTAGTTGCCCCAAAATTAACGTTCATAATTAAATTGGTAATTAGTTTTAAAGTTAAATCATCTAATTTAAACTTTTTCTTCTCCATTTTTATTTGGACTTTAACTATTGGATTAGTAATATTAATTTGTTTTTCTACGTAGTTTTTCCGTACCTTTTTAGGTTCATTCTCACAAACAATCTCCGGATTTTTATATTCTAAAAATTCATGTTTTTTCAAAGTTTCTTCTACAACCTTGGCCATTTCATAAGGATTAAATGCTCCGGTTATACATAAGAACATATTCTTAGGGTGATAAAATGTATCATATATTAGTTTGACATCTTCAAGAGTAATACTATTAACTTCTTCTTTTGTACCTGTAATTAAATTACGATATTTATATTTAAAAAATGTGTTTTTTAAAGTATCAAAGAAACATACGGAATATGGATCATCTAAAGTCATGTTGGCTTCTTCTATTATAATACCCTTTTCTTTAGCAACGTTTTTCTTAGTAAAATAAGGATTATATACATAATCAAGAAGTAAAGTTACATTTGCAAGTTTGTTTTCCGTAGCCATAACAAGATAGCTTGTATAATTAAAAGTCGTAAACGCATTAGCATCTCCGCCTATTTTGTAAAATTCATCATGTGCAGATGTATTTTCATCTATATTAAATTTAATATGTTCTAAAAAATGTGCTATACCATTTGGTACTTCATGAACTTTTTTCCCTACTCTAAATTTTGTATGAATAGAACCATATTTTACCGACAAAGTTGCATACATACTCTTGATTTTATCATTAACCCACATATAAATAGGTAATCCAGACTTAGTCTTATAGTAGTATATTTTCTCATTTAAACCTAAAAGTTCTAATTCTTCCATTTAATTTTCTCCCTCCAAATTAAATATAGTATTTAATTTTATTTTCTTTGAAACTGCCACCACATCTTCTTTTTTAATATTTTTAAATTGTTTCTTTCTATCCTCTAAAAGCATTAAATTTGCAAACTTATGAAAAACATAATTGTTTAAAACTGATATATTGTTATCTCCAGAAATATCTATAGATACCATCATATTATTACAAGCATCTTTAACTTCTTCTTCCGTAAAATCACCTAGTTGCATATTTTTAAGTTCTTTTTTAATTAATTTAATTGCTTTACTTACACAATTATTTTCTAAAGATAACTGAACTACTAAAAGACCGTCATACTTTAAATACATACTGTTAATAGCGTAGCATAAACTATTTTTCTCCCGAATACTTTGATAAAGTTTCGAAGTTAAGCCACCATTTCCATATATATAATTAAAGACATGCATAACAATATCTTGCTCTATTTCCGTTAAATTGCTTACATTGAAAATCATAACTAAATTAGATTGAATATTATTACTCGGAACATTTTTAACTAATGCTTTTTTCTTTTCAGTGTTTTTAACTTTTAAATCTAGCTCTAAATCTACAATATATCTTCTTTTAAAATATTTCTTAATAAGACTCACAACTTCGTCCATATCAAGATCCCCGATAATAAATATATCACAAGTAAAATCTTTCATTAATCTCTTATAAGCTTTATATAATGAAGACGGAGTAATATTTTCTAAAGCTTCAATATCATCTAACATAAAATACGAAGACGGAGAACTACTATCCATAGTTTTTAGGGCTGTTCTTATACTATCATTAACTGGGTTATCCTTTATAGCCAATATTTCTCTTTTAAGTTTTCCCTTAATAATATTAAAAGTCTTTAAATCAAATTCTTCATTTGTAACATTAGGTCTTTGTAAAATATCAAAAGCCATTTTAATATTATTTTCCAAATAATTCTTATCATTAATATATATCGGATTAATAAAATCATTAACTATACTAAAGTTTAGAACATTTCCCGTTTTTAGAGCTGTTGCATACACAATAGCTTTATATAATTCTTCAAGTTTTACAATTAAATCTTTTCTTCTTGGATAATCTTTATTTCCCTCCGATAAGACATCTGCTAGCATTGAATAAGTCGTAAGTTCTTCTTTTACTATCTCTTTTCTAAATATAACTTCCATGTGCGCGGTTTTAAATTTATCAGTTTTTATTGTATGAACACAAAAAGAGTTACATTTATATGTTTTATAGTTCATAATCCACCTCTTTTTTATTATGGTCAGTATTAATCATTTTATTATATTCTTTTAAGGCAAAATCATCAGTCATTCCCGCTATATAATCTATAACTACTCTCTTATAAGAATTGTTTTCTTGATAACTTTTAGATTTTTTCATAAAAGACTTAACTATACTACTTTCTTGATTGTCTGTTTCTAAATCATTTAAATATGTATAAAATAATTTTTTAAACATCTTCTTTAAATTATCTCTTTTTTCCAAAGGATAAGCTAAATCATATATATTTTTATAATTAAATGCCATAAGTTCTTTAATTGCTTCATATACCGGAGTACTTAACTCAATATAGTTTTTGCCCTTACTCATTGTTATTATATCCGTAACTAGGGTATTTACTATTTCTCTATTGCTTGTTCCAAGTACGCTTGTTATATTTTCAGGAATATCATGAAAAGATACTAAATTCATCCGTACAGCATCTTCAATATCCCGACCTAAATAAGAAATTAAATCACTTATACGTACCACGCAACCCTCTAAAGTCATGGGTTTCATTTGTTTAATTACACTTCTATCTTGATAAGATGCCTCATATTCCTTTAAAAAATCTTCTTGTGTCTTCTTTTGGGGAATGTATTTTCCCTCGACAATCTCACCATTATGACATAATATAGCATCAAGAGTTTGGAGAGTAATATTTAATCCCTCGCCCTCATTTTCTAAACACATTAAAGTTCTTACACTATGCACATTATGATTAAAATAGCCACAACCCTCTTTAAGACTTATTTCGTTTAAGGCTTCTTCCCCTGCATGGCCAAATGGGGTATGTCCCAAGTCATGTCCTAGAGCTGCTGCTTCAATTAAATCTTCATTTAACCCTAGTTTTCTTCCAATTGTTCTTGCAATCTTACTTACATATAATACATGGGTCATTCTTTTAGTTAAATGATCATTATCCTGAAAACTAAAAACTTGAGTTTTATCCATATACCTTTGAAATGCTCTAGCATATAAGATCTTATCTATATCCCTGAAAAAGGGAGTACGAAAATCTTTCTTCATCTCTTTTAAATATACTGCTTCTCTATTTTTACAAGCATACCGTTTCATCACTATTCCTCCATTCTAAAACCACAATGTTTACAAAGTTCTTGTATCCTTTTATTATTTTTAAAACCTTGTTTCATTTCTTTTACTATATCTTTATTTAATACTTCCCTTAAATCATCTTTATATATATTACCTAAATTAATATCATTATTACTATCTAAGCAACAAGGTACAATACTTC
>CAKOLP010000038.1 GCA_934096025.1 uncultured Bacilli bacterium | reverse complement strand
TAACTGCCAACTTAGAAAACAGAAAATTTAAATATGATGAAAAAAACAAAATTATATATATGCCTGGAATTAAAACCGGTATTTATGATGCCAGACTAACTGGTATTTATTCTAGCAAAGCCATGAAAATTATTAAAACCTGGGACTTAGACATAATTCACTCCCAAACTGAATTCGGAATAGGTTTTTTCTCAAGGATTGTAGCTAAAAAACTAAAAATACCTGTAGTGCATACTTATCACACTATGTATGAAGACTATGTTTACTACGTAACTCATGGCCATTTTAACAATTTTGCCAAAAAACTAGTAGTTAAACTAACTAAATACTATTGTGAAAAAAAATGTGATCAAGTAATAGTTCCTACTAACAAAATAAAAGATTTATTCATTAACAAATATAACATTACCAAAAATATCAATGTTATACCTACAGGAATAGACCTAACGAGATTTAAACTAACAGAAAGCCTCCAAAAAGATGTTACAAAAATTAAGAAAAAATACAAAATTAAAGACACGAATTTCGTTATTGGCTCAGTAGGTCGAATTGCAACCGAAAAAAGCTTTGACAAACTACTTCATAATGCCAAAGACTTAATAAATAAAAACCCTAACATCATCGTTATGCTAGTCGGAGATGGCCCAGAGCTAAACAACTTAAAGAAATTAGCCAAAGACTTAGACATTGAACAAAACGTTATATTTACAGGCAAAGTCCCATATGACAAAGTTCCATCTTATTATAATGTATTTGACTTAATGACCTCATTTTCCGTAACAGAAACTCAAGGTCTAACCATTCTAGAGGGTCTAGCAGCAAGCAAACCAACATTATGTATCAATGATGAAAGTTTTAAAACCACAATAGAAAACAATTATAATGGCTATCTTTTTAATAATGACACTGAATTTCAAAAATATATTATTACTTTAATGACTGATAAAAAGCTATATAATACTTTAGCTTGTAATGCTCTAAATAGCATCTACAAATATTCCAAAGAAGTATTTGCTTCCGAAGTACTTAAAGTTTATCACAAAGCAATAGAAAAGAAGAAATGTTAATTAAAGCATTTCTTCTTCTATTTTTTCTTTATTTTTAAGTAATTCCACTAACTCATCAATTTCTTTTTCAGTATTATAAAAATATAAACTTACACGTAAAGTATTTGTAACCCCTGTGGCATTTTTAAGTATCTTAGCACAATGGTTACCAGCTCTTACACATACATTATATTTATTCAAATAATAAGCAACATCTTGACTAAATATTCCCTCAACATTAAAAGCAACTACTCCACTATCAGCTTCTAGATTTATTATGTCAATATGAGGAATCATTACTAATTTATCTATTAAATACTTTCTTAGTTGAACTTCTCTTTCATGAATCTTTTCAATACCAATATCATTAATATACCTTACTGCTTCACCTAACCCAATAGCTCCAGCAATATTTGGTGTCCCAGCTTCTAATCTCGTAGGTAGTCCCTTTAAAAATACTGAATCAACACTATCAAAAGATTCATTCATACCCCCACCTAAATTAACAGGTTCTAAATACTCTAGTAATTCTCTTTTACCATATAATACCCCAATACCTGTAGGCCCAAGCATCTTATGACCAGAAAATACTAAAAAGTCAATATCTAAATCTTGAACATCAGTTTTAATATGAGGAACACTTTGAGCCCCATCAACAACCACAAAAATATCATTTTCATGAGCAAGCTTAGCAATTTCTTTAATAGGTCTAATATCCCCAACAACATTAGTAATACCAGCTAAAGCAATTACTTTAGTATTATTAGTAATACTTTTCTTTACATTTTCTAAAGTAACATGCAAATTTTTATCTAAAGGAATAAAATTAACTTTAACTCCAATATCCTTAGCTAATCTAAACCAAGGTAATACATTCGAAGCATGTTCACTTGTTGTAATTAATATCTCATCACCAGCTTCAAGCAAATTAGCCATAAACCCAGTTGCAATCATATTAAGACTATCCGTAGATCCACTCGTAAATACTATTTCTTCTTTATGTTTAGCATTTATAAATTTTCTTATTTCTTCCCGAGCATTTTCATACTCTAAATCTACTTTATAAGATATATCATAATCTCCTCGATGCGCATTAGCACTATAATTCTCATAATAATCAGTCATTTTATCAATAACTCTTTGGGGCTTCAAACTTGTAGCACCATTATCTAAATATATTAAATCCTGTTTTAACATAGGAAAATCTTCTCTATACATAAAATACCTCTTTTCTTCTTATACTATAATTTATTCCCTTATAAAAACTGTAATTATAGCAAAAGCCTTGTCCAGCTTTTATATTATCATAAACCCCTTTAATTGTCTACGCAATATTTATTTGACAAATACCTAATTTTTTTTTATAATTAATTCATGAGATAACATCTTTTTTCATATTTTTACCAAATAAATTTAGATGTTACTCTAAAAACACAAGCAATTACGCTTGTGTTTTTAATTTATCATTAACTGAACTAGCTAATATACTATATATAATAGATACCACCGGAACACTTAAAAGCATTCCTAATACTCCATTTATACTAGCCCCAACAGTTACAGCCACTAAAACCCATATACCAGGAAGACCAACAGATTTTCCCACTACATGAGGATATATCAAATTACCCTCAAATTGTTGTAAAACAATTATATAAATAACAAATATTATTGCTTGCAATGGACTAACCATAAATATCAAAAATGCCCCCAAAGCCGTACCAATAAAAGCTCCAAACACTGGTATTAAAGCTGTAAATCCAACAAGTACCGAAATACTAGAAGCATATGGAAGTCTCAATATAACCATACCAATAAAACACAAAACTCCAATAATAATTGCTTCCAAGCATTGACCACTTACAAAATTAGCAAATATTTTATTAGCTAAATTACTAATATTATATATTTTTTTAATCATTGGTTTCTTCAAATAAGCCCGCATTAACTTATTTACTTGTTTTGATATCGTTTCTTTTTGAGCCAAGAAATATATAGCAAAAACAATCCCAATAGTTACATTAATAAATCCCGTTACAACATTCGTAGCAATACCCAATGTAGCTTCAATAACTTGATTACTATTATTCTTTATATAAGATGCTGCACTATCTCCTAAACCTTTAAACATTTCCATTATTTCATTTATAACATTAGTATCTATATTAAACTTCTCTAATAATACTTTCAAACTAGCATTATACGTAGGTAAATTATCTGCAAATATAGCAATAGTATTTTGTAAATTTGGAATAATCAATAAAAGTAACAAACTAAAGAAACCAATAATAATACTTAAAGATAAAAGCAAACTAACAGCCCTTTTTCCCGATAAAGTCCCTTGCCAACTAGTAAGCCATTTATTTTCAATTACATTAACTAACACATTTAGTACAAATGCCACACAAATCCCCACTATAAATGGCATAAAAATATGTATAATATATGTAATAAAACCCCATATCTCTTTTAAATAAATAAAACCAAATACCAAAACTACCGTATAAGTAATAATATTTATTAATTCTTTTTTATTTAATTTCATAAATCCTCCTTTCAACTACAAGCATTTCCCTCTTTATAATCTAAGTATATATCTCGATAATATTCATTATCAACTATATTATATTTAACAATGGTAATATTATTATCTGCATCAAAATAATATTCATTACACTTTTCTAAATCTTTTAAATAATTATCTTTCATTTTATTTAAATCATCTTTATTTAATAACGATACAAACCTAGCATTTAAATCATCACTCTCAGAAACAAAATATACAAATCTTTCTATTTTTATTCCACTGCCCACCATAACCTCACTAACATAAGTCTCTTTAAAAAACGTTTGGTTAATAAGTAGGAAAAAAGCAACCCCAATAAACAAGAAAATAAAAGCCACTGTAAATAAGTTCAAAATCAACTTCATATTATACCTCCAAAAGGGATAGATTAACTCTATTCTTTTCCTTATCTATAGCATCTACATATACTTCTATTATATCACCAACTTTAAGTATTTCATTCGGATGCCTTACAAATTCTTTACTCATCTTTGATATATGTATTAGACCATCATCATGTAAACCAATGTCAACAAAAGCCCCAAAAGCAGTAACATTTCTAACAGTTCCCTCTAACTTTAGTCCTACACTTAAATCATCAATTGTTAAAATATCACTTCGTAAATTAACTTGTTTTATCTCATCTCTCGGATCAATAACTCCATTAATCAAATTATCTTTAATCATATCCCATTTATCTTGACTCAAACTATAACCACTGACATCTTTAATTCCATTAAGTACACCAGCAATATCTTTATTACCAATCAAAGACATATCAATATTATAATCATCAAATATCTTTTTTACTGTTTCATAATCTTCTGGATGGATATTTGTTTTGTCTAAAGGATTACTTCCAAATATTCTTAAAAAACCAGCCGACTGTTCAAAAACCTTATCATCAACACCCGCTACATTTTTAAGTTCTTCTCTAGTTGTAAACTTGTCATGTTTTTTACGATACTCTAATATTTTAGTTATAATTTTTTTATTCAAGCCCGAAACATAGCCCAAGATACTTTCACTTGCATTATTTAAATTAACTCCAACTTCATTAACAATCTTACTTACTACAAAGCCTAATTCTTCATTTAACTCTTTTTGCTTCAAATCATGTTGATAAAGCCCAACACCAATACTTTTTGGGTCAATTTTAACAAGTTCTGATAAAGCATCTTGCAATCTTCTTCCTATACTAACTGCACTTCTTTGTTCAACTGAATAATCAGGAAACTCTTTTTGAGCAAGCACACTGGCAGAATAAACACTAGCTCCAGCTTCACTAACAATCACATATTTAACATCTAGGTTATACTTTTTAATTAAATTAGCTACAAACACTTCACTTTCTCTTGAAGCTGTCCCATTACCTATAGCTATAATTTTTACATCATGAGCCTTAATTAATTCGAGCATTTTTTCTTCTGAGGCCAACACTTCCTTTTTAGGTTCATGCGGATAAATTACCCCAATTTGTAAAACTTCCCCCGCTTCATTTAAAACCGCTAACTTACAGCCCGTTCTAAAAGCTGGATCAAACCCCATAACTACTGCCCTTTTTATCGGTGGAGTTAAAAGCAATTGTTCCAAGTTATTCCCAAACTCTTTTATTCCAAAGAGCGATGCCTTATCATAAAGCTCACCTTTAATATCTCGCTCCAAAGATGGTTCCATTAACCTTTTCCAAGCATCTAAAATAAAATTACACATATCATCATACAACAAAGAATCCTTATTTCTAATTACATTTTCTTCTAAATAAGCAATTACTTTTTCTTTATCTACACTTAATGAATAAGTAATAACTTTTTCTTTTTCTGCTCTAGTTAAAGCAAGCACTTGATGTGGCTTTACATGACTTATCTTTTGTTCAAAATCATAATAAATCTCATAAACCTTATTTTCATCTTTAGCATCTTTTTTTATTTTTCCCTTAACTAGACCATTAAACCAATAATACTTTCTTAAATACTTACGATACTTTGCATTATCACTTATCCAATCGGCAATTATATATCCAGCATTTTCCATTGCCATATCAATGCTTGTAACTTCATTATTTAAATAAGGTTTAGCCACTTCTTCTCTACTTTTATTAGGCATAGTCATAATTATTTTAGCTAACGGTTCAAGTCCCATTTTTATAGCTTCAGTACCCTTTGTTTTTCTTTTTTCTTTAAATGGCAAATATATATCTTCTACTTCACATAACTTTGATGCATTATCAATGGCTTTGGTAAGTTCTAGTGTAAGCATCCCTTTTTCCAAAATCAACCTTTTTACATCATTTTTTCTTTCTTCCAAACTTACCATATAATTATACTCAGTTTCAATCAACCTAAGTTCATCTTCGTTTAAGTTTCCTGTTGCTTCTTTTCGATATCTAGCCATAAATGGAATCGTCGCACCATTTTTAAGCATATCCATAACAACACTTATTTGATTTTCCCTAAACCCCAATTTATTACTTAATTTTTTTATAACTTCATTACTCATATTTACCTCAATTCTTCCTAATTATACCAAAAAAGCACAGTATTTTCCATGCTTTTATGCACTTTTACATTCATTTCTTAATCCCACAAAAAAAGAGCCTAAGCCCTTATTTAACTTCAATATATTTTTTATTCTTATCTTCATCCACTTTTTCAACTGTGATATACAAAATACCATCTTTAAATTCTGCATGAATAGAATCTTCATCAATATCATCAAAATGAAAACTTCTTTCCATCTTGTCATAAACTTTTCTTTCTCTATGAAGATATTTCTTATTTTCTTCTTCCTTTTCTTCTCTTAAAGCTCTAATTACAATATTACCTTTATTGCATTCAACTTTAATATCTTCTTTTTTATAACCTGGAACATCCATTTCCACAACTATTTTATTATCTTTTTCATAAATATCACATTTCATATTTTTTTCAGCACTCAAATCACTCAACATATCATCAAAAAACATTCTACTTGGAAACATAAACTATCATCATCCTTTCATATATTAATATTTTCAAAATCTTTATGTTTTATACTTTGAAAATGTTTTTTTATTGATGTCTTCCATCAACACTATCAATATATCACTTATATTAGCAATTGTCAATAAAGAGTGCTAACATTCACAAAAGTTTCACAAAAAAAGAAGCCTCAAGCTTCTTAAAAATTAAATACTTTATTTAAATTATAAAACTTATCATTTATAGCTAGTAATAAAGCACATTCCCCTTTTACATCTCGCAAATTAATCGTAGGTTGCAAATATCTATTAGCATCCTTAGCTAAATATTTATAAGTTATTCCATCTTTTCCTACTAAGTATAATTCAACTTTATCATTTAGTTGAAAATAAGCATTAATTTTTAATAATTTTTTTGATACAACAACGGCAAATTCCATATCTTCAGCACCTTTAATTCTATCTACCAAAGTATCTGTATCTACTTCTTCATACATAGCTTTTCCTTGGGTATTAAAATAACCTAATGCCTCATAATCATAATTTTTATTATTTTTATTATAAAAATTCATTTTATCAGCTCTATAAGAACCAGCTAAAAAAGTTGCTTTAAATAAAATATTATTATTTTTATCAAGTTCATACAAAGTAGATGTCAAATCTTCAACATTTCTATTCATTGTACATTCAGGCCTACTCATTGTACCATCTTTAAATTGCCAAGCAGAAAATAACAAATAATTACCATTTTCCAACTCGTTATAATTAGAAACAGCATAACTATAAAAATTATCTTTAAATTCACTAACTAAACTAATATTTTTATTTTCTATTTTATATATTTGCCCACTACTCTTATGATTTACATAATTAATACAAGCTTGATCTTCATCAGGTAATCCATCCATATTATTATTAAATAAAACCAAATTTCCATCACTATTAATTCTTGCAGTATTTACAAGCATAGGATAAACACCATCATATTTAAGTAAATAATCATTAAAATCTCTATTCCAGTACTTACTGTCCCCAAAAA
>CAKOLP010000037.1 GCA_934096025.1 uncultured Bacilli bacterium | reverse complement strand
ATATTGGAATTTTTAATTGTTTTTACAAAATAAAAGACAAATAAGTAAAATTTCTACCTATTTGTCAACAGTCTGAAAAGATCTTGAATAAGATCATTTTATATTTTGTACATTTTCTTTGATTTTTTAGTTGTCACATATATTACAACAGCTCCAACTGCACCTACACCAACTAGGGCTATAGGTAATGAAGCACCGGTTTTTGTTTGAACAGTTTGTTCTATTTTAACTTCTACTTCTCCCCATTCACCTGTGTTTAGTACAACACTACAATCTGTAGCAGAATTTTCAAGTTCTAAGTTAACTGTCATTAATACAAAA
Source organism: uncultured Bacilli bacterium (assembly GCA_934096025.1). Lineage (GTDB taxonomy): Bacteria > Bacillota_I > Bacilli_A > RF39 > UBA660 > Onthocola_B. The sequence goes on along the minus strand of CAKOLP010000037.1, from coordinate 7,401 downwards.
TTACTTGCTGTAACACCTGACTCAGATATAAAGCTTATTGGAATATTTGACCCACTTAGTTCACTACTACTTGGGGAAATTAATTGCCAACCATCTCCAGGACTTACACTAGTTACTTTAGCCCCTTCGCCTTTAACAGTAAATGTTCCATTAAAAGATGATAATGATTGGGTATTTTCCGTTACTTTTACTTCACAAGTTGATGTACATTTACCAGTTTCTGCACATCTACCACTTTTATTACAAGAAACACCTACTTTTCCTGCACTAACACTCATTGGTAATATACAAGCTACAACTCCTGCAACAATAAAACTCAAATATTTTTTCATAACATCTCTCCTATCATTAGTATGTATTGATTATATCATAAAAATACAAAAAACTACAATATTTTTATAAAAATATATTAAAATATGTAAATTTGTGCTATCATAATAAAGTAGTATAAGGATGATGTTATGAAAAAACTATTATTTAAAATTAAAAACAATACCCTTGTGGTCAAAGAAAAAATAAGACTTAACACCGAATATAAGAATTTATTGGACACTAATGTTATAAGTTGTAATGAACTTGTGTTTTCGGATATTTATTTACAAAATAATGTAAAGATATTGTCTACTTTCTTTAATGAATTATGTCAAAACTATAGTATTAATACATTAGAGATAACTAAAAATGAATATGCATTATATATTTTAGATTTATTCACAAGCAATAAGAGTATTAATAGTTTAATTTTAAAAGAAGATAGCCAAATAACATTCAAACTTTGTGAGCAAGTATCTAAAACTTATATTAAAAATATTAATTGTTATAATCTTCAGCCATTTATGATTGAATACCTTGACAAGTATAATGTTTTGGTGGAGTCTAGAAATGAAATACTTTATCTATCTAATTTTATGATTCAAAATAATTTAAGTGTATTTTCTAGTTTATTTTATAAAATAAATCTACAAGTCGATTTACCAATGAGTATCCAAGATATGGAAGACTTTGAGGCTTTTATCAAAATAAATAAGTATTTGAAATATATAAATGTACATACAGTTAGTAAAAGCGATTTAGAATATTTAATAAAAGTATTAAGGAATAATAATAAAAAGAATATTAGAATAGTTATACATGATAATATAGATGATGAAGAAATAATTGAATACTTAAAGAATTATAATAGAAGATATAGTAAAAGATATAAGATATATTATAAGTTAGTTTATAGTAATGAATATTTAAAAGATAATTTATTTAAACAAGCTAATAATAATTTACTTAAGTGTTGTGGATATATTATTTTACTTATTATTTCTCTTAGTGGGGCTTATGTTTTTTATGATAACTATAATTCTATGCAAAATGTTAAAGAGATACAGACCACTATTAAAGATGCAATTATAAGTGCTGATACAGAAAAAATAATAGAACAGCTTAATGAAGATAAAAAAGAAGAAGATAAACATGTTGTAAATGAAGATGTTGCTGGGGTTTATAATATGAATCCTGAAACTGTTGCTTGGCTAAAAGTAAATAACACAAATATAGATTATCCGGTTGTAAAGACTACAAATAATAGCTATTATTTAAATCATAATATTAATTTTGAAGAAGATAATAATGGTTGGGTATTTATGGATTATCGTAATGATATCGATTTACTTAGTGATAATATTATTGTATATGCTCACAATAGATATTATAATGGCGTTATGTTTGGGACTTTACAAAATACTTTAAGAAGAAACTGGTATACAAACCCTGATAATCAAATTATAAGTCTTAAAACTCTATATGAAGATTTAAACTATAAAATATTTTCTATTTATAAAGTAGAAATAACTACAGATTACTTACAAGTGTTATTTGCAAGTGATGAAGATAAATTAAGTCTTTTTAATTTAGTTAAAGATAGAAGCATATATGACTTTGGTATAGAGTTAAATAAAGATGATAAAATACTTACCCTTTCTACTTGTGCTGATGAAAATAATCGCTATGTTGTTCATGCAGTACTACAAAAATAAACACATCGCTAGGATGTGTTTTTTAAACGCCTTGAGTACTTTTCCAGTAATAATGGTCATCTTCATACTCAAATAAATGTTCAAATTGTTTTAAACTATTCTTGTAATCTAGAATGTTTAGGTTTTCTTTATATGTTATATCTTTATTTACATCTTCATCTTTTTCTGTATCATAACAGATACCTGATGTTTTATTACATCTAAGATAATAATCATAAATCTTAATAGTTTTATTATTATTTAAAACTGTAAAACTTTTATACATCTTATAATAAACAAAGTCTGTCTCTTTTGGTTCTGTTTCATAAACATAGTAGGTGTTATCCAGAAGTTTAACTCTAATATTATCCCCGATTTCTAAATTATCCGGATTAAATGATACTTCACTACCAAGTATTTTTTTCGAATTTTTTAAAAAAATATCTTTACTAATTTTATATAAAATATTATTATCTATTAAGTTTTGTTCTTCTTGCGATGCTGCTTCTAATACAAATTCATCATAATTTTTTATATAGTTTATAGTCATACTTCCCATAGTATTATAGGAAGTATTAGACTTGGTTTGATAATCTCCGGTATATATTGTATATGATACGTTGTAACTTGTTGTGGGTAAAACATTATATAGTTTTAAAGCATCTTTTTCGGTAACATCGGGTACATAAGTATTATCTATGTTTTCGTTTTTATCAAAGGAAAATAATTTATAAAATAGAAATGCTATTCCTAAAACGACAAGAGGCACTACTAAATATACTATTAATTTTTTAACTATTTTCATAAGGCCTCACTTATTTGGCACTTTTTTCATAAGTAAGGATTGACCATTTGTAATTCTTTGCTTCATATAATGATCTAATATCAGTAAATTTTGTTGGGAATGCATTAGAGTTTTCCGAATTTAGTGTATCTTGAGTTAAATCGCTTGATATAGTCATTGTATTTGAAGCATCATCATAATTTGCGTTTCCAGTTACACTATCAAAAGTAACTGTTCCCTCTTTATTTCCTACGGCATTATCATAGTCTTCTTTAGTACTAAATTCATATTTGTATACTCTTCGGGCGATATTTAAATATGCCAAGCCATCAGTGCTTTGACCTACTGGGAAAACATCAGTAATAGTTTTAGTAGCATGATAATTACTTAACTCTGTAGTTTCTGAAACACAATTTAGATAAGTTATGATTTTAGTATTTGCTACATATAATTCTCCGGTATAATTTTTAGTGTTTCCTGCACTGTCTTTTGCTTCAATTTCTATTTTATATGGACCTCCGGCTGTTTTTAAGTAGTTTTCTACTGTAGCATCGTTTACAAACTTAGTTGTACAATTTGATGGATCTGTACATTCTTTTACAAAGTCTTTTACATCTACAGTTTCACCTACTACCTTAAATACTGGTAATAATTCTACTTCTGGAGGTGTTAAATCGCTTACAACTACTGTTGATTCATAAGTCTTTTTATCACATGTAATAATAACTTTATAGGTTCCAATTTTTGAAGAATCTACATCAGTAGTATTTATACTACATAAACTAGGATCACCTTTATTTACAGTTGCATAATCAGTTAGTGTATCTGATACAGTATCCCCAACACCAATACTAATTGTTTTTGGTGTGATTTTAATTTTATTACTTACACTTAAGAAATAATATACTCCGAAAGCTAGACCAATGATAAGTGCAACTACTATAAATATAAAAATAATTTTCTTCATTACCTTTTTCTTTTTGGCATCGTTATTTTGGCTTGGAGGCATCATGCCTACTGATTCATTTTTCTTTGGTTCTACAAAACTGTTGGCATTTACAACACTGCTATTTAATGAATAACTATTGCTTGTTCCAACGGTATTGCCCGTTAAACTATTTAAATCATTTGTACCAGGTATAGGTTGCGCTACTGGAGTTTTAGGCGCATTATTTACATTAGGATTTTGCAAAGGTTCAGGATTTAATGTTTCAACATTTCCTTGTAATCCTGTATTTACAGCTCCATTATTTGGCATTTGATTATTTTGTGGCATATTATTTATCGGCATATTTTGTGCCATATTATTTTGAGTTACATTATTTTGTGCCAAAGTATTTGATGCCATAGGTGTTTGTCCCATTTGATTTTGTGGCATATTATTTGGCATTTGATTTAAGCCATTATTATTTATACCTAAAGTGGTATTATTAAAATTATTTGGATTATTTCCATTTTGTCCATTCATACTTTTTCAGCCCCTTTGTATTATATATCAATTATACAGTTATATTATGTTTTTTTCAAGTCGTTTTTAAAATTTAAAAAAAGACATTGCTTGACAACATCTTATATATTATTTTTAAATTCTTCTCCTCTTTCTTCGAATCTTTTATATTGATCTTGGCTAGCTGACCCCGGAGATAATAAAACAATTTCATTTTCTTTAGCTTCTTCTTTTATTACTTTTAAAGCTTCAATTAATGTATAACATTTGCTGCATGGAAGATTTACTTCTTTAGCATAATCTGCTACTTTATCAGTAGTTTCTCCGATAGCATATATCTTTTTAACATTTTTTATGTAATCATCTATTTCATGATAATCTTGATTTCTTTCTTTGCCCCCAAGGATTAAGTTAATCGGCAATCTAAAAGTTTTTAAAGCTGTAATTGTAGAGGTTGGGTTCGTAGACTTAGAATCATTATAATAATCTACACCATTTACTCTTTTTACAAATTCCATACGGTGTTCTACTCCTCCGAAAGTTTTTAAAAAATCTAGTACTTTATCATAATTATCAGTAAATCTTGACAAAACAAGTAATGCCGCCAAAATATTTTCATAATTATGGATTCCCTTTAACATAATATCATTTATATTTATAATAGCTTTATTTCCTACATATAAAGTATCATTTTCTAAATAAGCATCTGTTTTTCTTTCGCTACTAAAATAAAATTTTTGAGATAATATATTTTCACTTTCACTTAAGGCATCCGCATTTTCTAAATTAACGATTGCTACATTGGCCTCAGTATGGTGATTAAATATCTTGCTCTTTGTATGTTTATATGCTTCATAAGTTCCATGATAATCTAAGTGCGTTGGGCTTATATTAGTAAGTACACTGATATCTGTTTTAAAATCATACATATCACATAATTGATGATCACTTATTTCTAGTAAAACAATATCGTTTTCTTCAATGGTTGGAAGTATTTGGCTTAAAGGAAAACCTATATTTCCTCCAAGTTTTACACTAAAACCACATCTTTTTAGCATTTCATATATGATTGTAGTTGTTGTAGTCTTCCCATTAGAACCAGTTACACCAATAATTTTAACACTCTTAGGTAAAAAATGATATGCTACTTCCATTTCGTTTTCTACTCTTATATTTAAGTCTTTGCACTTTTCAATTAAAGGACTAGTACTTGCAATTGCAGGATTTTTAATAATTAAATCATAGGAGCTATCTATTAAGTCTAATTGATTTTTACCCGTAACTATGCTAATACCAAGATTTCCTAGCATTTCTTTAGCATCTTTATCTATTTCATTTATATCACTTAAAGTTATATCATTATTTTTATTTGCAAGTAATTTACATACTTCAATTCCACTCTTAGCAGCCCCTAAAACTAATATTTTTTTATTTTCATACATATAAATTTCTCCTTTAAAATAAAGCTTATCATAATAATATATATATGTAAATATACTATATAATATTTATAATACTTTATTTCAATAAAAAAATATGATATGCAATTTATGTTTTACATACCATATTTTATGTTATTTTTTAGTTTATGATTATTGGTGAATTTTGGGTACCTAATCCGCCAGCATATGTTACCGAAGACTCAAGAGCAAGGACTGGCCGCACCGCAAAAGCAAGGTTCGCAGCGGCGTCGTTCACGTACCCAGGAGTGTCCACAATGAACACATTATACGTATCGTCCGTGCGTGGTGTGATTGTCCATTCATCTAACCCCATATAAAGCCAATTATTATTAACCGCTGCGCGATAATCTTTAGAAGCATCGCCATAATTATAACCAACCATAGTCCAATAAATTGGGTTTGCTGTATACATATAATCACTTACGTACATTAAGCCTACTTTTGCATTTACAGTTGTATTAGTAGCTGAAGATGTAATCTCATTAGTATAGGCTGTTTTTGCATTTTGAGTTCCTATATTTGTCCATGTATTTCCCCCAACTTTCCATGTTGTAGTTGCTATTTTTGAAGCCCAACTTGTCCCTATATTATTTATAAAATTACTATTTAAATTTGTTTTATTTAATAAACTTGTACTCCATGTATTTGAACCATATTTATAATCACCAGTTTTGCTTGTTCCATTATAATTCCAATAATATTTATTAATTGTATCTAAAGAACCTTTATATGTGCTATAATATGATATAATAAATGTACTACCAGAAGTATCTCCACCTGTACCTAATAAATTGGAATTTGCATAATCATATTTTATCAATTTAACTTTGTCTCCAAAAACTCCAATTATTCTATATAAGTAATCTGTCGGACAAGTTCCATCTGTTGAATCATATCCAAAACATACAAAGTTGTTTACATCTTCTGATGCTCCGGAGAATCTATATGAATTATCTCCTGCTCCATTTGGAAGACTAGTATTATGAATATACACATTTGTTAAATTGGAGCCCTTATCTCCATACGCTTTTATACATGAAGCCAAATTTTGATTATTTGTACATACATCTCTTACAGTATATGGGGCTGTTTTAGCAGTTGTACTATATACTGTACTTTCTCTACCATTACTATCTTTTACATATACTTTTATATAAAATGTTGTATCATATGTTAAATCACTAAATGTATGTGATGTTCCAGTTCCTTTTACGTAGTTTGAACCATCATCTTTTGAATAATAATATTCTGTTATTGTTCCATCTCCATTTTGCCCTGTTACATTTAATGTTATTGATGTTCCGGTAGTGGTTGCTGTTACATTTGTAATTGTAGGTAACACGTAAGCATCTGTTGTTATTTCTGTTTCATATACATTTGATTCTCTACCTTGGGTATCTGCTACTTTTACTTTTATTGTATATTTTGTTTTCTCTGTTAATCCTGTGAATGAATGAGTAGCTGTATCTTCTACGAATTCGCCATTATTTATTGAATATAAGTATTTTGCTACTTCATTTGTTCCTTTAGCCCCTGTAACTGTTAAACTAATTTGATTATATTTTGTTGTTGGTGTAACACTTGTTACACTTGGTAAAATATATGTAACAGTTGATATTGCTTTATAATATTCTGTTGAATATTTTCCATCTGTATCTTGTACTTTAACTTTTATTTTATATTCTGTTGTATCTGTTAAAT
>CAKOLP010000036.1 GCA_934096025.1 uncultured Bacilli bacterium | reverse complement strand
TTATTGCCACGCTTGCAACACTACTATACTTTTCTACCCCAATAAAATTCTTATCTGGATTTTGTAAAGCCATATTTAAAATAAACTGTCCTTTTCCCATACCTATTTCCAAACATATTGGATTATCATTTGTAAACTCATCATAATAATAATCACAAGCTTCTAACAACACATCTTTATCTTTCGGATTTCTCATTCTCATAATATCAATTCCTCTACTCTTTCATATAATAAGGTAAGGAGGCATTTTTATGCGTAAAAATAGGAATTCATTTTTCACAGAAACTAATATGAACTACACTAATTTTCACAACAATGAGGCAATGTTAAATCCTAACATCCCTTACCAACCTCAAATGAATTATAATCCATATCAAGGAGCTAACCAATATGCTAATCCTTATATAGATACATCTAACAATATCGAAAACAGACTAGCAAAAATTGAAAGACAAATAAATCGTTTAGAACATAGAATAAACAAACTAGAAAGCTTAAATACTACATTTTTAGATAATGATATTGACACTACTACCAACAATATGTATATGCTTTAATTATATATAATCATTGCACTAAAACAAAATATTTGTTCTTCTCCACAAACAGCTATTGCCACTTGATATTTAATATCAATTATATCAAAATCTCCAGAATTTAGAAAGCCATTAACCGAACTTTCTAAATCTTTTTCATGTCCCTCATCAATAACCTTTACTTTCATTATATCACCAACTTTATTTTACACTAAAAAACACAAATAAAATGTCAAAATATGTCATTGAATTTTTCCTATTTTTAAATTGAATATATTTTAATTTCAACCAAATAATTTCTCAAAAAAAGAAGCTATATCTCTATAGCAACTTTCTATTTTACTACGATATTAACAATTTTACCCTTTATAACGATAACCTTTACAATATCTTTACCATCAATATGTCTTTTAACATTTTCACAAGCCATAGCTTTTTCTTTCATAGTATCTTCATCATCATTTACAGATACAACAATTGAAGCTCTTAATTTTCCATTTACTTGAACTCCAATTTCTTTTTCTTGTGCCATAATTTTTTCTTCATCATACTCTGGCCAAGCGCTTTCACAAATAGGTGCAAATCCTAAAGATTCATTTAATTCTTCAGTTACATGAGGTGCTATAGGATTTAACAAAGTTAACAATATTTTATAATCAGCTTTCGTCACATTTTGTAAAGTTTCCATTTTATTAAGTAAAATCATTAGTGTTGATACCGCAGTATTATATCTAATATGTAAGATATCATGAGTAACTTTTTTAATACTTTGATGTATTAAAGACTCTAATTCAGGTGTATATGAAGTACCGTCCACTACTTTATCTTTCAAACGGACAATTCGATCTACAAATCTTTTACAACCACGTAGTGAATCCGTACTCCATGGTACATCTTGTTCATAATCACCGATAAACATTTCATATATTCTTAAAGTATCTGCTCCATACTCTGCAACAATATCATCTGGATTAATTACATTTCCTTTACTTTTACTCATCTTTTGATTATCACTACCTAGAATCATACCATGACTTACTCTAGTCCAAATCATTTCTTTATGAGGAACTAATCCAATATTATACAAAAATTGTACCCAGAATCTTGCATACAACAAATGTCTTGCAGTATGTTCCATACCACCATTATACCAATCAACTCTTTGCCAATATTTCATAGCGTCCATACTAGCAAATTCTTGAGTATTTAAAGCATCCATAAATCTTAAGAAATACCAACTTGAACCTGCCCAGTTTGGCATAGTATCCGTTTCTCTTTTAGCACTAGCTCCACACTTCGGACAAGTAGTATTAACCCAATCTGTAATCTTAGCAAGTGGACTTTGACCGTCTTCCGTAGGTTCATATTCAGCAACATCTGGAAGCAACAATGGTAAATCAGCTTCATCCATAGGTACCCAACCACATTTTTCACAATAAATCATTGGAATAGGTTCTCCCCAGAATCTTTGACGTGAGAATACCCAATCACGCCTTTTATAATTTACTTGTTTTTTACCACAATTATTTTCTTCAAGCCACATAATTACTTTTTCTATAGCATCTTCTTTATTTAAACCATTTAAAAACTCAGAATTAATATGAACACCATCACCAACATAAGGTAATTCTTCATTTTCACCTATTACAGAAACAATATCAAGAGCAAATTTTTTAGCAAATTCATAATCTCTTTCATCGTGGGCAGGTACTGCCATTATAGCACCAGTACCATAAGATGCTAAAACATAATCACTTATCCAAATAGGAATTTCTTTTCCATTAACTGGATTAACCGCATAAGCTCCGGTAAATACCCCAGTCTTATCTTTATTTAATTCAGTTCTTTCCATATCATTTTTCAATTTACACATTTCTTGATACTTCATAACTTCTTCTTTTTGTTCTGGAGTTACAATTTTATTTACAAGTTCATGTTCAGGTGCCATTACACAATAAGTTGCCCCAAATAAAGTATCAGGTCTAGTTGTAAAAACAACAAATTCTAAATCACTATTAGCAACTTTAAATTTTACATCTGCCCCAACAGATTTACCAATCCAATTTATTTGTCCCAACTTAACTTTAGTTGCAAAATTCGTATCATCTAATCCTTTTAACAAATCTTCAGAATAATCACTCATTCGAAGCATCCATTGACTAGCATTTTTTTGCATAACTTTGCTTCCACATCGCTCACAAACACCCCCGGCAGCATCTTCATTTGATAACACTGATTTACATTTATCACACCAATTTACCGGAGTTTCTGCCTTATAAGCCATACCATGCTTATAAAATTGTAAAAATTGCCATTGTGTCCATTTATAATATTCTGGATCAGTCGTACTAAATTCTCTATCCCAATCAAAAGAAAAACCTAAATCTTGCATTTGTCTTTTAAAATTAGCAATATTAATTCTTGTTGCTTCTTTCGGATGAACATGATTCTTTATCGCGTATTGTTCTGCAGGTGCCCCGAAAGCATCCCACCCCATTGGAAACAACACATTATATCCTTGCATTCTTTTTAATCTCGCAATAGCATCTTGTGCTGTATAACTTCTGACATGACCAACATGAAGTCCCGCACCAGATGGATAAGGAAACTCAACCAACACATAATAATGTTCTTTATCACTATCATTATAAGCCTTAAAACTCTTGTGTTCTTCCCAATAACTTTGCCATTTCTTTTCTATTTCTTTAAAATTCATTTTCTACACATTCCTTTCTTATCTAAATATTTTCCTAATATTTCATACATTGCATATATAAGCCCAAATAATAACACAAATCCTAATAACATACTAAATGGTAAATCCCAATCTAATAAATTAATAATCATAAATACAACTGTTATTATAAAAGCATTAACTAAAGATAATACCCCAAATAATAAATTCAAATTGCACTTACTTATATCCAACTTATATCTTATTACAAAATATGAAATACCAATAAAATCTTCTATTTTTTTATTTCGTTTCTTTTTCTTTTTTTTAAACATACTTCTATATCCCAATTTATAATAAACATAATTACACAGAAATATTGCCAAATAAACAAATATTCCCCAGATATATATTGATGTATTATCCATAACTCCTCCCAACAAAAAAAGTGCTACCTAAAGGACGAGTTTCCCCGTGGTACCACCTTACTTACTTCTTCATAATTGATACGGAAATTACCCCATTAACATCCAAAAGCAAGTTCAATTAATTCTATTTATTAGTTCTCATCAACCACTAACTTTCTTTAAAATATCCTTAATTTACTACTCTTTCTTCTTCTGTTTAAAAGTATTATATTAAATTTCTGCAATATATTCAAGTAGTTTTATAAACATTCTTACAAATCTTTTATCAAGTCCTCGAAGTTTCTTAATTTCAATTCTTTTTAACTTTACATCCATATCACTAAATATAATACTAGCAATTTGTTCTTTTAATTTTGTACTAATCTTTAAGTCCGTAATAATTGAATTTATATCTTCATTAATTATTCTAACTGCATTTATCTCGATATCTCTACCCTTACAATTAACAACCAATTGTTTCGTAGTATCAACATTTTTCAAATCCACGACAAAATCATTTTCATCTTCATATACCCGATATTCTACTTTATCTTTTTCATTATTTAAATATACATCAACACTATCTGCAATTCTTGTATTTCTAAATCTTATTTTGTAATCTCGATATTTAGGAATTATATCAGTCTTTCCCTCGATAGGTCTTATAATAACAGTATAGTTATTTTGCATATAATTATAATCAATTGCCGTAACTATAAAATAGCCATTTTCATAAAACTTAGTAATACCATCATCTTCATATAGCTTATACATATTACTTTTACCTGGGAATATATTTATTTCCATACTTTTAGGTGGTGCATAACTATTAAGGTTATCTTCATTCAAGTTAGAAAGGGGAATAATTCCTCCCTCTTGAACAAATATAGGATATTCATCTTCTTTATAAAAAGCCACATATCTTTTATCCCCCATAAACTTCTTCCCAGTTTTAAAATCATACCAAACACCTTTAGGTAAATACAATCTTTCAATAGATCTATTCATAGTAACATCTTTTGGTTTAGTAATCGGAGCAATAAAGAACTCTTTTCCAAAATAATACTCATTTCGATAATTAGGTTCATCATATATTTCTGGATAAGCATAATAAATCGGTTGTATAAGTGGTCTTCCAGTCTTACTATAATTTACTCCCTCAGTATATAAATATGGTAATAAACGTTGTCTTAATAAAATATATTCCCGAGCTATAGTAAATGTTTTAATATCCCAAAACCAAGGTTCTCTTTTATAATAAACTCCTCTTTTGGCACTAAAACGAAATATCGGACTAAAACAAGAAAACTGAATATATCTTAAATATAACTCACTATCTTCAATCCCGTCTTTATATCCGCCGACATCATGACTCCACCAAGCAACCCCCTTATTCGAAGCAAGTGAATTATAAAAAGGTAAATACTTCAAAGTATCCCAAGAAACAATTGTTTCCCCAGAATATAAAACCCCAGCCCTATGCGGCGCCACTAAAGGGCTTCTTGTAAATAATAAAGCTCTTTTATTCTTAAGTTTATTAAATGCCTGATTATAATAATAACATAATATTTGTAAATTCTTTAAATCATTTTGATAATCTAACCAAAATATATCTATTCCTAATTCTAAAAAATAATCAATCATATGCTTTACATATAAACTCATAAAATTTCTATCCATTGCATTAAAAGGAATAGTTATTCCATCAACAATATTTAACCCTTGCGCAAAATTCAAATACCTGTCTTCTTCTTTTCTAATTCCCTCCGCCGGGTCCATATTAAGCCCCACAAAAACCCCTTTACTATGCATATATTTTACAAATTCTTCAGGGTTTGCAAAAAGCTCTCTATTAAATGAAAACCCCGTTTTATATAAATTATAATCTTCTTTATCTTTAATATGCCAAAACTCACTTAATAAAAGCACTGATAAAGGCACATTATGCCTACTAAAAGAATTAACTAAAGCTTTAGTATCTTCAAAATTATATATTTTATCTCTATTCCACCAAACACCTAGGGCATATCTTGGTATCATCAAAGGATACCCCGTCAATGTATAATAATCTTTTAAACATAACCCAAAATCCCTTTTATACATAAACACATAAATATCCACTTTATTCGGATTAGGTTCCCTTATAAAACCATCATTATCTATTTCCATATTTCCAGAATCATCTAAAGAAACAAACCCATCGGTCGAATAAAGTCCTTTATCTAAATGAACTCGTCCCTTATAATTATCTAGACTTATAGCTCCCCCCATAAAGTTTCTTGCTTCCACATGACCATAAAACCACATCTTATCAGTATTAAGCAAATTAATCTTTAAATTACTATCCGGAGCAAACTTCGGTCCTAAAAAAGGTTTATTCTTCAAATACTGTAACATAAAATATTTCGTAGTTATAACAATATACTTATCATCTTGTTCTACTTTAAAATTAGGTACACTAAACTTTCTATTTTTTACTAGAGTAGTTAAATTATCATTAAATTTGCCATCAATACTATATTCAAGTCTAACAAGCCTTTCACTAAGAACAGAAATTCTATAGTTTTCCCCTTGAAAAACTGCTCTACTATCACTAAAAAACTTATCCTTATCCGGAACAAATCCCTCTAACATACTCTATCCCTCTTATTCTTTATTATATTTTTCTATTATTTCTTTTTTAAATTCTTCATCTTCAAAATAAGCAATCTTCATAGCTTTCTTAACTTCTTTCAAAGTACTTTGTGCTTTTAATCTCGCTTTTTTAGTTCCTTTACATAAAATATCATAAACCATTTCAATATTTTGTTCATAATATTTTCTTCTTTCCCTTATAGGTTTTAAAAATTCTTGTAAAACATTATTTAAAAATCTTTTTATAACAACATCTCCAAGACCCCCAGCTCTATAATGTGCTTTTAAATCTTCCAAAGACTTATATTCTGGTAAAAACTTTTCAAAATCCGTATCACTTGCAAACACATCTAAATAAGTAAAAACAATATTTCCCTCTACTTTACCTGGATCACTTACCCTTATATGATCAGGATCTGTATACATCATCATTACTTTCTTTTCTATTTCTTCACTAGTATCTGAAAGATATATTGTATTTCCTAAAGATTTACTCATCTTAGCTTTACCATCAATTCCTGGCAATCTTTTTTCATAGTCATTATCTGGAATTAACTCCGTTGGCATTACTAAAACATTTCCATATGTATTATTAAAAGATTTTACTATTTCCCTAGTTTGTTCAATCATTGGACTTTGATCTTCTCCAACAGGCACAATATTTGCTTTAAATGCTGTAATATCTGCAGCTTGACTTATCGGATAATTCAAAAACCCTACTGGTATACTATTTTGAAACCCTCTTAACTTTATCTCATTTTTAATAGTGGGATTTCGCTCTAACCTACTTAAAGTAACTAAATTCATATAATAAAAAGTTAACTCTGTAAGCTCACTAACCTCAGATTGTACAAAAATAGTAGCTTTTTCTGGGTCAATACCAACAGCCAAATAATCCAAAATAACTTCCATAACATTATCTCTTACTTTTTTTGGATTATCAAAATTATCCGTTAAAGCTTGAGCATCAGCTATCATTATATAAATTTCTTTAAACTTACCACTATTTTGTAAACTTACTCTATTTTTTAAAGAACCCACATAATGACCAATATGTAATCTCCCCGTAGGTCTATCTCCTGTCAACATAATATTTTTCATTTTAAATGTCGAAAAACGACTTTCACCTCACTTTGCAAATATTTCTTATTAACAATTATATCATGCTTATAAAAGAAAAACTATTGTAAATTATTATAATCTGTTATAATAAATTTATATAAGGAGATGAAAATCATGATTAAATATGAAACAGATTCAAGAAAAATTAAACCCGGCCAAACTTTCGTAGCCATTAAAGGCCACACTGTAGATGGCCACGACTACATAAATAATGCCATCAAAAATGGAGCTACCAAAATAATTGCTGAAAAAAACATACCATGTAGCGTTCCTCTAGAAGTCGTAGCTAACACTAACAAATTCCTAGAAGAAGCTTTAAAGGAAGAATATAGTAGTACTCTAAGCTCCCTAAAAATTATTGGTATAACAGGCACAAATGGTAAAACTACAACTTGTTATTTAATATACCAACTTTTAAATGAATTAAACGAAAACACAGCCTATCTTGGAACATTAGGTTTTATAACTCCTAAAAA
>CAKOLP010000035.1 GCA_934096025.1 uncultured Bacilli bacterium | reverse complement strand
CTGCTAGTGCTTCTGCACGCATAATTCTTGCAAGTAAATCAAGCTCTCTATCTGTATAATTAATAAACATATGTTATCACCTTATATATAATATGAAAGATTTTAGTTTTTCTTGCTGTTTTTTGAAAATATATATAGAAATTTTAAAATATATATGATATAATTTTTTTGTTCGAAAGGAACAAATAGGGGCATGGTATAATGGTAGCATAGGAGTCTCCAAAACTTTTGATGGGAGTTCGATTCTCTCTGCCCCTGCCATAAAAAGATACTCTAATTTTTGGAGTTTAGATAGTTAAAAACACTTGATTTTAAATGGTAAATTGAGTGTTTTTTTGTGAAATGACATATTTGGTATAAGGTTTTTTTGAATACGGTTTTTATTTTTTATCATTCTACATTAATTGACAATTTTGTTATTTTAAAAGTATAATGTTAATGATATTTAAGCGATTAATGTGTATCTGAATATGAAAGGGTATGTGATATAAATGTCTAATGAGCATAAAGAAGAAAAATGGGTAAAAAAACTATGTGAAAAAATAAGAAATAATGAAAACTTTAAAAATTGGGCTAACGATAATATTATAATTGAAGATAATGTTTCTTTAGCACATGCTATTAATTTAAATGATGCTGTTTCTTCAAATGTAGATAATAAAAATGATTGTGATAGATTATTAATTAATTATGATAATATTGGAAGTATCAATGTTAATAAAGATGCTATTGATGGATGGAATGTAGATATTTTTATTGGAAGTAAATATAAAAATCATATAATACCTAGATTAGTTATTGAAGCAAAATATCGCAATGTAAATACTCATGACCCTATAACGTATAATTACAAAGCATTTATGCAAAAAAAATTATTTAAAGGGTTGAGATATGGTTTAATTGTTGGAGATTATAGTTTTAAAAGGAAAGAAGAAAACATTTATATACCATCTAGAGTTATAGAATATGGAGATCATTTTGACTTTGTGTTTTTATTAAAAGAGGAATATAATGATGATGAGATTGATTATTTAGTTAATATAATTAAAAAGAATGTAGAAATTGCAATTAAACTGGAAAGATTAAATATTGATCAAGAGAATAAATATAAATGTATAATGAAAAATATTGAGTTTAATCCAAAATTTTAATTTTAATCACAATTATGTGTGAATAGATTTAATCCAATAGGTATATGTGTTAAATAAAATAGAAAATTTATATTAATAATAGAAAGTAAGTGATTATATGAGTAAGAATATTAAGCTAAAGAAAACGGAGACTATTGTTGAAAAAAAGTATATTTCTAAAATTGGTGATATAGCAGATAGTATAAAAAATATTACTATTGAAGCAGTTTTAAATAATTTTAAGAAATTTGAGTTAAAAGACTCTATTGTGGTTATTTTAGATCTAGAAGATGATACTGGTAAGATAAATGCATTATTAATTTTTGAGCGGGATGAAGAATCTGTTGAAATAGTTAAAAATATTATTAAAAATAATTATTATCGTATAAATGGCAGTATAACTCAAATAAATGAGGAAATGCTAAGTGAATTTGATGATTTAGTTGGTAATAGTGAATCAATAAAAAATTATATAACTAGTAATAAGATATTAGCAGTAAGGGGTATAGAAAAAATAAGTAGTAGTTTAAAAATCGATAAAATTAGATTATCATATAGTATGGCTGATAAAAAGTTATTAGATTTAGATATATCTTTTGGGGGTATTAAACATTTTGAAATTAATAATATTACATCTACGATAAGTCATTCTACAAAAGGAGAGCTTTTAGAATTTATTGATTGTGGAAGACTTGAACTAATTATATATAAAAATAAATTAAAAGAAAGCGAAATAAATATTTTATTAAATAGTGTTATACGTTTATTCTCTGTTGGCGTATTTTTGGAAAATGGAAAAAAAGATTTTTATAATTTACCTTATTATTCTAATGAAGGCAGTAAGAATGATTTGCAATTTATTTATGACGACGAAGATGTTGTTAGAATAATTGTTGATAAAGTTGCTAAATATAAAGAAATTTGACGTGTTAAAAATATCTATAAAAGTTAATATAATATAATGCTATAGGGATTTGAATTAGTTGTAACTGATTATTTTACCCCTTATTAGTGGTTTCTTAATATATTAATGATTGTTAGAATAGTTAACAATGTTATCTATATAAATAAAGTTATGTGGAATTTCACATAACTTATTGTTTAAATAGAGTGAAAAAATGATTAAAAATTGTGTTTGTTTAGAAAAAATGGAAAGTTTGAAAGTAAATACTTAATTATAATTATTTGATAATATATTTTTTTATTACTTTTTATACCTTTACTAAGATTTTTGTTTTAATACACGTCCATTTCCATATTTGTTATAAAAATAATCTATAATTGGTTCTACACTTATATCATCTGCTCCAAGAGCTTTTAAGACTGTTTCTCCTGTATAAGCGCTACCATTTACATAAACGTTATCTATTAAAAATTTTGTAATTACTTGGATATTTCCACTGCTTAAAAGGTCATTAATATTTCCTAAATTTTGTTCAATAATCTTTAAAAATATACCATCATATATAGATCCAATTAAGTAAGAGGGAAAATAACCAAAATTACCTTCAGCCCAATGGACGTCTTGTAAAATACCATCTTTATCATTTGTTACTTCAATACCCAAATATTCTTTCATTTTTTTATTCCAAATACTTGGTAAATCATTTACGTTTATTTTACCATTAAATAAATCTCTTTCAATTTCATATCTTAATATTATATGCATACAATATGTTAATTCGTCGGCCTCAGTTCTAATTAAACTAGGCATTGTTTTGTTAAGGCCTTTCACAAATTCATAAACATCAATTTCTAAGCCAAGCATATTTTTTATTTCATCATATATCGGTAACCAAAAGTTAATATTTCTTCCAAGTATATTTTCAAAGAATCTAGACTGACTTTCATGTAAAGCATATATTCCATCACATGTTAAACACTCGTATTTAGATAAACTAGCACTTACATTTTGTTCTAATATTCCATGCCCACCTTCGTGTATTATAGTACTTACAAAATCTAGTGCATTATCATTTCTTTTAAAAGCAATCCGAATATCATTATTTCCAATTTTTTCAGTAAAACCATGGGGATATATACCTAAAGTTCCTTTATTTATATCAAAGCCAATGTAAGCAAGTAAGAATTCTGCACATTTCATAATGTCTTTATCTGTAGCATTAATTTTTACAAAAGGAATGTTTCCTTTAGCCTCAGGTATTATTGGTAATAATGCAGCTTTTAACTCTGCAAATAATTTATCAATTTTATCACTTGTTAAATTAGCTTCATAATTATCTAGCATAACATCATATAAAATGTGTTCATTATCTAGATACCTATAATATTTTTGAGTTAATTCAATCATATGTTCTAAATATGGTTTAAATGATGCATAATCATTATTTCTTTTGGCTTCTTCCCAGATGGTTGTACTTTTATGAATAAATTCTGTATATTCTATGTAGAATTCATTAGGAACTTTCACTTTTTTTTCATATTTTTTTAATAATGCTTTAATATATTGTTGTTCACTATTTTTTAAAGCCTTAAATTCATCACTATTAATCACAGATGTTAAAACATCTCCATATTCTTGGCTAGTTTGTAATTTAAATAGTTTATCCTCTAATCTTCCAATTAATTTTATTATTTCATCTTTTTCACCTTTAGGTGTTGATATTCTAAAATCCCAGTTAATTATATTAATACAATGTTGTAAATCAAATATTTTTTTTTGATAATCTCTTAATTTTTTTAAATACATAACAGCCTCTCCTTATAATAATATTATCATAAAATGTAAGATATATCATTATTTTAAGATGAAAAGTTATTCTTTTTTTAAAAATTTTTTGTGATATACTTATGTAAATAGTGAAAGGAAGAACATGAAACAGTTATTATTTATTGTCAGTTTATTATTGTTAGTTGGATGTTCTGTAAAATATTCTCAAGAAGACAATGTTAAGGTATTAGTTAATGGAATTAGCCATGGTTTTGATACACCTTTAGAATTTCATACAATTTATGAGTATGAAGATGGTGTAAAAATTATATCCCAATATAAAAATATAACTTATCAAAATCATGATGAAGATGGTCGGTTGTATAATTTGGAAGACGCTTTAAAAGATAGTGTGATAACAATCGAAGATTTGATTAATAGATATAAATTAGTAAAAAATGAGAATAATATTAAATTATATTCTAATAATGGAGGAAGTCCATACATAGCTGTTTGTGGTAATATAATTATTGGAAATAGTTTAGATGTAGAAAATGAGTGCAATTAATATAATTATTAAAATTATATACATATATTTTGTGAATGCTTATTATGGGAGCATTTGCAGGATTAGACAAATATGATTTTTTTTGATATAATGGATGTGAGTTAAATGAAGAAAGGGGAATGTATATGTGGCCGATGAATTTAGATCCACAAAAGTTAAATGGTCAAATATGGTGGAATGAAAATAATCCTGCTATGCGTGCTTTATGGGGGACACAAAAGGATTATGATGAGTTTGTTCGTTTGGGAGGTTCTTGGGCTGATTATGTAAATAAAGTACAAGAAAGATATTTTGAATTTAATAAAGAAAAAGAAAGAGAAATAGTTGGTTCAAAAAAACATTAGTTTACAATTTGAGATATCATTTAAGATATCTTTTTTTAAAAGTAAAATAGTGTAATATAATTTTAATATAATATGGGAGATAGAAATGATTTTTGAAGTAAAAGATGAAAAAATATTAGAAAAAATAAGGCCTTTATTTAATGATATAAGATTTTATATGGGTCATTGTGTTTTTGATGGCACGATGGGGTGTGCTTATGTAGATAATCTAGATAATCCACAAGTGGCGTTTTTGCAAGTTAAATGGTTTGTTTTTGTAAGTGGATCAATTAGTAAAGAAGAATTGAAAAATATAATTGATAAGAATTTTAAAGAAAATATTATTGTACCTAGTGATAATATTGCTAAATTGATTGAAGAAATAAATTGGAAATGTTTAAAAAAGTCTTTCAGATATTCTATAAAGAAAGATGTTACTTTTGATGTTGGTTTGTTAAGGGGAATGGCACAAAATATTGATAGTAAATTTAGTATTGTAGCTATAGATAAAGATATTGCTAAGCAAATAAATGATGAGGGATATTATTATATAACACCTAATTTTGAAAAAAATGGGGTAGGTTTTTGTTGTATTTATAATAGGCAAATAATTGGTGTTGCTTCATCTAATATATTTTATAAAGATGGTATAGAAATTAATATTAAAGTAAAAGAAGCGTTTAGAAAACAAGGGATTGCTCTTTCTTTAGTTGCTAATTTGATTTTGGAGTGTTTAAAACAAAGTAAAAAAGTTAGTTGGGATGCTGCCACCACTATTTCGGTTGCTTTGGCAGAAAAATTAGGTTTTAAATATGATTCGGCATATAGAATTTATGAATTTAAGGAGGAGTATGAATAGTTTAGTTGAAAAAATTAAAAAAAGTGTTGATGATTCTTTGGAAAATACATCTATTTTAATTAAAGAAATTGGAACTGGTAATGTCTTATATAAATTTTGTAGTGATAAAAAGCTTGTGTCAGCATCAACAATTAAAGTACCTATTATGTTGGCAGTTTTAGATGAGGTATGCAAGAAAAAAATTGATTTAAATACTAAAATTTTGGTGAATGAACTTGATATTTTGGCAGATACAGAAGTTTTTGAAAATAATGGTGGATATTATTCTTTGTTTGAGCTTGTTAGTTGGATGATAATTAGTTCGGATAATACTGCAACAAATGTATTATTAAAATATTTTGGAATAGATAAAATAAATAATTATATTAGAAATGTTTTGGAAGTTGAAAATACTTATATTGAAAGATATATGTTAGATGAAACGGCTGTAAAAAATGGTTTTAATAATTATATGACACAAAATGATATGTTTAGAATATTTGAGTTGCTGTTTCAGAAAGTTATTTTAAATGAAGAATTATGTAATTTGGCAATAGAGATATTAAAAAATCAACGATGTCAAAATCAATTAATGAGGTATATTTGTATTCCGATTAATTTTGCTCATAAAACGGGCGTATTAGATTATTTGAATCATGATGTTGGAGTTTTGTGTATAAACAATAGAATGTTTTATATAGGAGTTTCAGTGTATGAATCAAAAAATATTGAGGGAAATAAACAATTAGTTGGAAATATTGGAAGACTAGTTTATGAGTATTTAAAAGAGTTAAATAATTTTTCTGTGAAAAAAAATACTTTAAAAAAGCATATTTTAATTTCCAGAAAGTTCATGAAAATTACAATAGCTGACAGTACTAGGGACTTCTAATATAAGTGATGCATTATATTTCCATTTTTCATTGTGTTGTAAATTATATATTAGGTCGTATGCAGTGCCTAAATTAATTCCATCTTTATCGTAGCAAATAAATTCCATTGTAACAAATGAGTAATCAGTTTGTGATTGTTTAATATATTAAAGTTTTAATATTATTTTACTTTAAATTTTATCCGTGATAGAATAATTATGAAAGGATAAGATATGAAAACAATAAAAGAATTAGATATTAAAAATAAAAGTGTGATATTAAGATGTGATTTAAATGTGCCAGTGGAGGATGGCGTTATTAAAGATAATACAAAGATAGTTAAATCCTTAAAAACTATTAACTATTTATTAGAGAATAATTGTAAAGTAATTATTTTAAGTCATTTTGGCAGGGTTAAAACTGAAGAAGATAAACAAAAAAATAGCTTGTTAGTAGTGGGACAAGAACTCGCTAATGTTTTAAGAAAACCAGTTAAGTTTATTAATGAATGCTATGCTGATAAAGTAGTTGAATTTGTAAATAATGCTCAGTTGGGCGAAGTGGTTCTTTTAGAAAATACTAGATTTACAGATGTGCCAGTAAAAAAAGAAAGTGCTAATGATTTAGAATTAGCAGAGTTTTGGTCAAGACTTGGTGATGTATATATAAATGATGCATTTGGTTCTCTACATAGAGCGCATGCATCCACAGCTGGTATTTGTAAGTTTATGCCTCATGCAATAGGTTTTTTGGTTATTGAAGAATTACGAAATTTGGATATATTGATAAATAATACTCCTCATCCTTTTTGTGTTTTTATGGGGGGAGCTAAAGTTAATGATAAATTACCTATTATTAAAGAATTGTTAAAACGTTGTGATTATTTATTAACTGGTGGAGGAATTGCTAATTCATTTTTAAAAGCAAAGGGTGCTGATGTTGGAAATAGTATAGCAACAAATGATGAAAGTATATTACAGGAACTTAGAAATTTAATGAGTGTTTATCAAAATAAGATTGTATTACCTGATGATTTTACTATTGATGATGGGGTAATTTATGATTTAGGAAATAAAAGTATTCTTAAATATAAGAGATATATTGATGCTAGTGAAATAATATTTGTAAATGGTACTTGTGGAAAGTTTGAAGATGAAAGATTTACTGAGGGGACAAGGAATTTGTTTGATGTATTAAGTAATTCTCATAAAAAAGTAATTATTGGGGGAGGAGATACCGCTAGTGCTGTTTTAAAATTTGGTTTTGATAATAAATTTAGTTATGTATCAAGTGGTGGAGGTGCCTCTTTAGAATATATAGCGTTTAAAAAGCTTAAGGCTTTGGATTGGATGGAAGAAAGTGAAGTATTTAGTAGCAAATTTTAAGAATAAGTTAAATAAAGATGATATAGTTAATTATAATAATAAATTGGGCGAAGTAGTTGTACGTAAGACACAATTAGTTGTAGCACCATCAATGCCATTTTTGGCTTTTTTTGGTAAAGAGGGTTATAGTTTAGCTACTCAAGATATTAGTTCGTTTGTAGATAAAACTATTACCGGAGAAGTTACTGGAGAACAATTAAAAAGTATGGGGGTAAGTTTTGCTTTAGTTGGGCATAGTGAAAGAAGAAAATATAAACATGAAATAAATATAGATTTTATTAATAAGATTAATAATGCTTTATTAAATAATATTGGAGTTATTTATTGTAT